>CALFSF010000297.1 GCA_937917025.1 uncultured Paraburkholderia sp. | reverse complement strand
GGGGCGATTGGGGCGACCGGCGAAGCCGCAGGCTGAACCGTCGCCGCAGGCGTCTGCGTGTCAGCGCGTTGGACCGGTGCACTGGCGGGTGCGGGCGCGGGCGTCACAGGCGCTGGAGCCAGGGGCGGCTCGACGCCCGGCTGGGCACCCGGCGCCTCGGGCGCCTCGGCGACCGGCTCTTCCTGCGGCGCGGCATCGGACGTTTTCGAGCCCTTGAATCGTTTGAAAAAGCTGAACATGATCTGGCGTGGTGAGAGCGCGCGCCGATTCCCGCGACGCGGGACCACGCGAAAGCGGCAGGCAGCGTGGCAATGCGGGATGCAAGGCGCTGGAAGCCGCACATTTTATCAGGCGCGCTCCGGCCCGTCGCCGGACGCCGTGCCGAAACCCCACGGCACCGGTGCGCCGGTCCACATGGCGTCCACGCCGAGGCGGCACGGGCCTGTGGTAACGTTGGCGCTCCGGCCCGCCGTCGCAGACGCGGGCAACTCTTCAGCAAGACGATTTCCGCATGCCCCGATCCTCTCCTTCCCGCGCGCACGGCGCATCTTCAGGCCGCAGCAAGGCGCCGCACGCAATCCGCATCATCGGCGGCGACTGGAAGCGCACGCCGCTGCCAGTGCTCGATCTGGACGGCCTGCGTCCGACGCCCGACCGCGTGCGCGAAACCCTGTTCAACTGGCTCGGCCAGCGGCTCGACGGCCTGCGCTGCCTCGATCTCTTCGCCGGCAGCGGCGCGCTCGGCTTCGAGGCGGCGTCGCGCGGCGCCGCGCGCGTATTGATGGTCGAGCGCAACGGGCGCGCGGCCGCGCAGCTGCGCGCGAACCAGGCGAAACTGGCCGCGCGCGCCATCGAAATCGCCGAAGCCGACGCGCTGCGTCTTGGCGCCAGTCTCGCGCCTGGCTCGTTCGACGTCGTATTCCTCGATCCGCCGTTCGACGCCGACCTGCTCGCCCGCGCGCTGGCGCTCGCCGTGCCGCTCGTGAGCGCCGACGGCTTTCTGTACGTCGAAGCGGGCGATGCGCTCGACATCGCACAGACAGCGGCGCTGGCCGGCTGGAACATCGTCCGCCAGGGCAAGGCGGGTGCGGTTCACTATCATTTGCTGCAGCGCGAAAATGAGGAATAATGCGCCTTCCATAACAAGCGCCGGACGCCTGCCGTCACGCGCGCGCCTGGCAGAAGCATTTCACGGGCGCTGAACGGCCCGCCCCAGTGAACAGAGAGGAGAAGTCTCATGGTAGTCGCCGTGTACCCGGGCACATTCGACCCGCTGACGCGCGGTCACGAAGACCTCGTTCGGCGCGCGTCGAGCATTTTCGATACGCTGGTGGTCGGCGTTGCCGACAGCCGCAACAAGAAGCCTTTCTTCACGCTCGAAGAACGCCTCGATATCGCGCACGAAGTGCTGGGCCACTATCCGAACGTGCAGATCATGAGCTTCAAGGGGCTGCTCAAAGACTTCGTCCGCACGAACAATGCCCGCGTGATCGTGCGCGGGCTGCGCGCCGTCTCCGACTTCGAATACGAGTTTCAGATGGCCGGCATGAACCGCTATCTGCTGCCCGACGTCGAAACGATGTTCATGACGCCGTCCGACCAGTACCAGTTCATTTCTGGCACGATCGTCCGCGAAATCGCGCAGCTGGGCGGCGACGTCAGCAAATTCGTCTTTCCGTCGGTGGAAAAATGGCTGCAGGACAAGGTCGCGGCGCTCGACGCTGAGCCGGGCCAGGCAGCGCAGCCATAAGCGGCGTAAACTGGTGGCTGGCGGAATGATTGCCGGCCCGTTGCCGGCGCGAAGTGAGAAGAAGCATGGCCTTGATGATTACCGACGAGTGCATTAACTGCGACGTGTGCGAGCCCGAGTGCCCGAACGACGCAATCTCGATGGGCCCGGAAATCTATGTGATCGATCCGAAGAAGTGCACCGAATGCGTCGGACATTACGACGAGCCGCAATGCGTGCAGGTCTGTCCTGTGGAATGCATTCCACGCGATCCGCAACACGCCGAAACGCCCGATGGCCTGATGGCGAAGTATCACGCGCTGATGGCCGCGAAGGCGCAGTAACGCCTCCCGGCAAGGTTGGCGCAAGAACATGAAAACGGGCGATTTCGCCCGTTTTTTTTCGGCCTCGGCGCAACGCAATCCACTCCACTTATCCGCCAATGACATCGCGCAGCGCGTCGAGCAACGCATCGCACTCGGCATCGGTACCGATGGAGATGCGCAGATGCTGATCGATGCGCGGCGCGTTGAAGTGGCGCACGAAAATCGCTTTCTCGCGAAGGCGGGCGGCAAGCGCCGTCGCCTCATGGCCTTCGTGCCGCGCGAACACGAAGTTCGCCGCTGACGGCACCACTTCGAATCCCAGCGCGGTGAGCCCGGCAGACAGCCGTTCGCGGCTCGCGATCACCCTGGCACAACTGTCGCGGAACCATGCATCGTCTTCATACGCGGCAATCGCGGCCGCCTGCGCCAGCCGGTCGAGCGGATACGAGTTGAAGCTGTCCTTCACGCGATTGAGCGCGTCGATCAATGCCGCGTCGCCGAACGCGAAGCCGACGCGCATGCCGGCGAGCGAGCGCGCCTTCGACGCCGTATGGACGACGAGCAGATTCGGATAGCGATCGATCAGGCCGATCGCCGATTCCGCGCCGAAATCGACATACGCTTCGTCGACGACCACGACGGATTCCGTGTTTCGCCCGAGCAGCCGTTCGATATCGGCGAGCGGCAGGGCGCGGCCGGTCGGCGCGTTCGGATTCGGGAACAGCACGCCGCCGTTGGGCGCCGCGTAGTCGTCGAGACGGATCGCGAACGCTTCGTCGAGCGCGATGGTGCGGTATTCGACGTCGTAAAGACGCGCGTACGTCGGATAGAAGCTGTACGTGATGTCAGGAAAGAGCACCGGATGCTCATGCTTCAGCAGCGCCTGAAAGACGTGAGCGAGCACTTCGTCCGAACCGTTGCCGACGAACACTTGCCCCGCATGAATACCGTGATGCTTCGCGACCGTTTCGCGCAACCTGAGTGCGGTCGGGTCCGGATAGCGTCGCAGTGTTTCGGCAGTCTCGCCGAGTTCGTGACGAATCGCATCGAGCACGCGCGGCGACGGCGGATAGGGATTCTCGTTGGTGTTCAGCTTCACCGGGTTCGCATGTGCGGGTTGCTCGCCCGGCACGTACGGCTTTAACCGGTGAACGATGGCGCTCCAGAAACGGCTCAAGACGCGGCTCCTTTGACTGTGGTTCGAGCAGGTTCGAGTGGACCTGCCGATGACGGAATCGACGGCCTACGGCTGCGCGTTCCGGTGCAACTGCATCATCGCGCGTTCGAGTTCGCCTTTGACGATCACCGGCATCACCGCGAGCGCACGCTCGATCGACGCATCGATCACGTCCTGTTCCTCGCGGCGCGGCGGCTTCAGCACGAAGTTCGCGACATCCGGCTTCGCACCGGCGCGCGCGCTTTCGGGAATCAGATCGCGCGGATGACCAATGCCGATCCGCAGCCGCCAGTATTGCTGCGACGACAGATGGGCGGTGATGTCCTTCAGCCCGTTGTGGCCGCCGCTGCCGCCTCCGAGCTTCAGCTTCACGGCACCCGGCGGCATGTCGAGCTCATCGTGCGCGACGAGAATCTCGTCGGGCAGAATCTTGAAGAACTGCGCCACGGCGACGACCGATTGTCCCGAGCGGTTCATATACGTCTGCGGTTGGAGCAGATGCACTTCCTCGCCATGCAGGCGCGCCTTCGCGTAAAAGCCGTGAAAGCGCCGCTCGTCGCGCAGCGTGGTGCCCGCTTCGCGCGCGAGCTGGTCGACCAGCCAGAAGCCGGCATTGTGACGGGTCGCGGTATATTCGGCGCCCGGATTGCCGAGCCCGACGATCAGCTTGATCATGATTCGATGATTGTCCCGTTACCCACCTGACGGGGGCACGAAAAAAGCCGAAAAAAAACCCGCCGGGGCGAACCGCGGCGGGTCACGTCGACCGTCTCAATGAAACGGATCGAGAGGATTTGTTCGCTTCCCGTGCGATCAGGCAGCCGGCTTGTCGCCTTCGCCTTCAGCTGCAGCACCCGAAGCGGCTTCGTCAGCGACGGCGCCAGCCGGGATCGTCGCCGAAGCGATGACCGGGTTTTCTGCTTCGATGTGTGCGACCAGCGAAACGCCGTTCGGCAGCACGATGTCCTTCGCGTGCAGCGCCTGGCCTGCTTCGATCTTCGCCAGGTCGACTTCGAGGAATTCAGGCAGTACCGACGGCAGGCACTCGATTTCGATTTCGTTCAGAACGTGCGAGATCACCGCGCTCGACAGCTTCACTGCCGGGTTGGTGTCCTGGTTCATGAAGTGCAGCGGCACCCGGGTGTGCAGCTTCTTCTTCGCGTCGACGCGCTGGAAGTCCACGTGCAGCACGAGCTGACGGAACGGATGGTATTGCACGTCGCGCAGCAGAACCTGTTGCGACTTGCCCGCCACTTCCAGATCGAGGATCGACGAGTGGAAAACTTCTTTCTTCAGTGCGTGCCACAGCGCGTTGTGATCGAGTTCGATCAGTTGCGGTTGAGCTTCAGCGCCATACACGATTCCCGGGGTCTTACCGGCAATACGCAGGCGGCGGCTCGCACCCGTACCTTGCAGACTACGCTCGAAAGCGACTACTTTCATCTTGATTCTCCAATGCACTGCCCGCGACCAGGCAGTAAAAACGGGGCCTTCACGCTTTAAGCGCAGGCCCCAGAAGCGACGGCACGAACCTTCGTCCGTTCATGCCGATTGTGCTCAAGCGCAGCATCATGCCGCGCCCTCGCAAATTCCTGATTATTCCGCGAACAGCGACATCACCGAGTCGCCGCGACGGATACGCGAGAACGTTTCGGCGAGCAGGCCAGCGCTCGTCAGCGAACGGATCTTCGCGCAGGAGCGGGCCTCTTCACCGAGCGGAATCGTGTCGGTGACGACGAGCTCGTCGAGCGCCGAAGCGGCGATACGCTCGCCCGCGCCGCCCGACAGCACCGGGTGCGTCGCGTAGGCGAAAACCTGCATCGCGCCGCGTTCCTTCAGCACCTGCGCCGCCTTGCAGAGCGTGCCGGCGGTGTCGACCATGTCGTCCATGATCACGCACGTACGACCGTCGACCTCACCGATGATGTTCATCACTTCGGCAACGTTCGCCTTCGGACGACGCTTGTCGATGATCGCGAGATCGCAGTTCAACTGCTTCGCGAGCGCGCGTGCGCGCACCACGCCGCCAACGTCCGGCGAAACGACCAGCAGGTTCTCGTAGTTCTGCTTGCGCAGATCGCCGAGCAGCACGGGCGTTGCATAGATGTTGTCGACGGGAATGTCGAAGAAGCCCTGAATCTGGTCGGCGTGCAGATCCATCGTGATAATCCGCTCGACGCCGGCAATTTCCAGCATGTTCGCCACGACCTTCGCCGAGATGGCGACGCGCGCCGAACGCGGACGTCGATCCTGACGGGCATAGCCGAAATAGGGGATGGCGGCGGTGATCCGGCCAGCGGATGCGCGCTTTAACGCATCGACCATGATCATCAGTTCCATCAGGTTGTCGTTCGTCGGTGCGCACGTGGACTGCAGGACGAAGACATCCTTGCCGCGAACGTTTTCCTGGATCTCGACCTGGATTTCACCGTCCGAGAAGCGGCTGGCCATGGCCTTGCCGAGGGGAATACCGAGGATCTTGACGACTTCCTGCGCAAGCGCGGGATTCGCGTTGCCAGTAAAAACCATCAGGCCGTCATGGCTGCTCATCGTGCACCTGTTTCAGGCTGGGAGGGCGAGAGAATGCGAGAATTTTTGGCAGGGGAGGAAGGAGTCGAACCTTCGAATGCCGGAATCAAAATCCGGTGCCTTAACCAACTTGGCGACTCCCCTACACTAACTTTGAGCGCCGCCGGATGTGCAGGACCACCCGACGATGCAAAACCTTATGCCGCGAAAGCAAAGAGTGGATGCGAATCCAGGCTCGCGGTTACCGCGCTGTTCCATCCGGCGGGCAGCCTGGCTTGCGCCGCCTCTGCTTCACCGCGATCACGAAACGCCGCAAAAACACTCGCGCCCGATCCGGTCATCCGCGCCGGTGCGATGTTATCGAACCATCTCAGCACCCGCGCAACTTCCGCGTATTTTCCCACGACAACTGGCTGCATGTCATTCCGGCCAAAACTGTCAGGCCATTCTGTGCTGCAACTTTGCTGTGCAAGAAAGTCCGTAATTGTGCGGGGTTCCGTGTCTCTTGTCAACGATTTATCGGAAAAAATCGCTGCGGTTGGGACGTGAACCTTGGGCGTCACAACGAGGAAATAACGCGGCGGCAATTGTACAACCTGAAGCGCCTCTCCGACACCCTCTGCGAACGCATTTTTTCCGAAGACGAAAAAAGGCACGTCCGCGCCGAGCTTCAGGGCGAGTGCCTGCAGTTCGCCGCGCGGCAGTTCGAGCTTCCACAGGCGGTTGAGCGCCAGCAGCGTGGTCGCGGCGTCCGAGCTGCCGCCGCCGAGCCCCGCGCCCATCGGCAGACGCTTGTCGATCTCGATGTCGACGCCCGCACCCGTGCCGGTATGCGCCTTCAGAAGCGTCGCGGCACGCACCGTCAGATCGTGTTCCGCGGGGACGTCGGGGATGTCGGTGGCGCGCGTGATGCGGCCGTCGGTGCGCAGCGTGAAGTGCAGCGTGTCGCCCCAGTCGAGCAGCTGGAATACCGTCTGCAGCGCGTGATAGCCGTCGGGGCGGCGTCCGTTGATGTGCAGGAAGAGGTTGAGCTTCGCGGGTGCGAGGCAGTCGCGCAGCGCGTTGTTTGTTTCGATCATGAATTCGGTGAAATACGGAGCTTACTGGTCCAGCACGAGCTTGATGTCGAGCGGCGGGGTCTCGCGGCTCAGATTGACGCGCTTCACGCCGGTGGCGGGCGCGTCTGCGTAAGCGAGGTAGTCGATCGTCCAGCCGTCCTGCTGGATCTGCTTCAGACGCGTTTCCTGCTGCGGATCGGTTACCGTTTTCGCCCGCGAGGTGGGCGCCGCCGACGGCTGCAGCCAGTAGCGCAGCCCTTCGACCGGCAGCGCGAAACCGAGCGCATTCTGCATCAGCGTGGAGACGTTGTCGGCGGTGAGCGGCTGGCGGTTCGGCAACTCGAGCGTGGCCGAAGCCGGCGACGACGTGATGATCGCCAGCGTCTGCCCGAGCGGATTGCGCAGTTGAAGGCTGACCGTGTCGCCGGTTTCCTGCCACTGGAAGTTGCCGTAAGCGTTGCGCTGCTGGCCGTTCTGGTCGTTGTACTGCACGGCAAAGCGGCCGTGATACTCACGCGTGGTCTGCGCGGTAACGGCCGTGGCGGCGTTCGACGTGGATGGACCTTCCGGCCTGACGGACGCACAGCCGGCGAGCACCATGACGGCGGCCGTCGCGAGGCCCAGCGCCGCGCGACGCGCCGACGTCACCGGACAGATAAGGCTGGACATGCGCATCAGAGGTCGTTCACCTGGAAACGTTGCAGCGTCTTGACCAGGGTG
>CALFSF010000296.1 GCA_937917025.1 uncultured Paraburkholderia sp. | reverse complement strand
TCTGCCGGAAATGATGGAACTGCCGCGCGACATGCATCCGTGGTTCGTCGGCGTTCAGTTTCACCCGGAATTCACGCCCACGCCGCGTGACGGCCATCCGCTCTTCAAGTCGTTTGTCGAAGCCGCGCTCGAGCATCATCTGGCGGGCATCGAGGAGAAAGCATGAAACTGGGCGACTTCGAAATCGGCCTCGACAAGCCGTTTTTCCTGATCGCGGGCACTTGTGTCGTCGAATCCGAACAGATGACGATCGACACCGCCGGCCGCCTCAAGGAAATCTGCGCGAAGCTGAAGATTCCGTTCATCTACAAATCGTCGTACGACAAGGCCAATCGCAGCAGCGGCAAGTCGTTCCGCGGTCTGGGCATGGACGAGGGCCTGCGCATCCTGTCCGAAGTGAAGAAGCAGCTCGGCCTGCCGGTGCTGACCGACGTCCATAGCGAACACGAGATCGAACAGGTCGCCGCGGTGGTCGACGTGCTGCAGACGCCGGCGTTCCTGTGTCGTCAGACCGATTTCATCCACGCGTGCGCGCGTTCGGGCAAGCCGGTCAACATCAAGAAAGGCCAGTTTCTCGCGCCGCACGACATGAAGAACGTGATCGACAAGGCTCGCGACGCCGCACGCGAAGCCGGCCTGTCGGAAGACCGCTTCATGGCCTGCGAACGCGGCGTGTCGTTTGGCTATAACAACCTCGTGTCCGACATGCGTTCGCTCGCGATCATGCGCGAAACCAACGCGCCGGTCGTGTTCGACGCCACGCACTCGGTGCAGTTGCCGGGCGGGCAGGGCACCAGTTCGGGCGGCCAGCGCGAATTCGTGCCGGTGCTCGCGCGTGCCGCCGTGGCGACGGGCGTGGCCGGTCTCTTCATGGAAACGCACCCGAATCCGGCGCAGGCGAAGTCGGACGGTCCGAACGCCGTGCCGCTGCATCGCATGGCCGATCTGCTCGAGACGCTGCTCACGCTCGATCAGGCGGTCAAGCGCGCGCCGTTCCTCGAAAGCGATTTCAACTAATGCAGGTGTTCGCAGCGTGTCAGCCGGCGCGTTGCGGACAGTTCGCGTGATGGTCGTCGAAAACATCCGGGCGCAAGCGGCGCTACTGTGCAACGGATGCAGTTTCACCGTAAGAATCCAACGTCATTTCTTGAGGAAACCATGAGTGCTATCGTAGATATCATCGGTCGCGAGATTCTCGATTCGCGAGGCAACCCCACCGTCGAATGCGACGTGTTGCTCGAATCGGGCACGATGGGCCGCGCGGCTGTGCCGTCGGGCGCATCGACGGGTTCGCGCGAGGCCATCGAGCTGCGCGACGGCGAAACCGGCCGTTACGGCGGCAAGGGTGTGCTGAAGGCAGTCGAGCACATCAACACTGAAATCTCCGAAGCGATCATGGGTCTCGACGCATCGGAACAGGCGTTCCTCGACAAGACGCTGCTCGAACTCGACGGTACCGACAACAAGTCGCGCCTCGGCGCGAACGCGATGCTGGCCGTTTCGATGGCCGTCGCGAAGGCGGCCGCTGAAGAAGCCGGTCTGCCGCTCTACCGCTACTTTGGCGGCTCGGGCGCGATGCAACTGCCGGTGCCGATGATGAACATCGTCAACGGCGGCGCGCACGCGAACAACAGCCTGGACATCCAGGAATTCATGATCGTGCCGGTGAGCCAGCCGACGTTCCGCGAAGCGCTGCGTTGCGGCGCCGAAGTGTTCCATGCGCTCAAGAAGATCCTGAGCGACCGCGGCATGAGCACGGCCGTCGGCGACGAAGGCGGCTTCGCGCCGAACTTCGGCAGCAACGACGAATGCCTGTCGACGATTCTGCAGGCCATCGAAAAGGCGGGCTACCGCGCCGGTGAAGACGTGCTGCTCGCGCTCGACTGCGCGGCGAGCGAGTTCTACCACGACGGCAAGTACCAGCTGGCCGGTGAAGGCCTGCAACTGTCGTCGACGGAATTCGCCGATTACCTCGCGACGCTCGCCGACAAGTTCCCGATCGTCTCGATCGAAGACGGCATGCACGAAAGCGACTGGGAAGGCTGGAAGATCCTGACCGACAAGCTGGGCAAGAAGATCCAGCTGGTCGGCGACGATCTGTTCGTGACGAACACGCGCATCCTGAAGGAAGGCATCGAGAAGGGCATCGCGAACTCGATCCTGATCAAGATCAACCAGATCGGCACGCTGACGGAAACGTTCGCCGCGATCGAAATGGCGAAGCGCGCGGGCTACACGGCGGTGATCTCGCACCGTTCGGGCGAAACAGAAGATTCGACGATCGCCGATATCGCGGTGGGCCTGAACGCCGGCCAGATCAAGACGGGTTCGCTGTCGCGCTCGGACCGCATCTCGAAGTACAACCAGTTGCTGCGTATCGAAGAGGATCTCGGCGATATCGCCAGCTATCCGGGCAAGTCGGCGTTCTACAATCTGCGCTAACCGCGCGCCGATTGTGCGCTGAGCGCGAATTCGACCTTTGAACCGGTCACATTTCGTTTCTGGATCGACCCGCCGCCCTGCGTATAGCGCAGGGCGGCGCGTATTATTTGTGCTCTCTTCATGCGGCTTGTCACTGTCGTTTTGATCGTCCTGCTGGCGCTGATCCAGTACCCGCTCTGGTGGGGGCATGGTGGCTGGTTGCGCGTGCATGAACTGCAGCAGCAGCTCGCGCTTCAGCAACAGAAGAACGCTGACGCGAAGTTGCGCAATGAGCGTATCGATGGCGAAGTGCACGATTTACAGAACGGCACGGCTGCTATCGAGGAACGCGCGCGTTACGAAATGGGCATGGTGAAGGACGGCGAGGTGTTCGTGCAGTTCGTGTCGCCGAACGCACCGCTGCCGACGTCGAACCCGTCGTCGGTCACGACGTCGACACGCGGTGAGGTGTCGGCAGCGCCGCTGCACGTGGTGCCGAATCCGGAGCCACGCGCGAAGCCCGAGAAAAAGCACGGCGCGAAGAAGGATTCAAAGCCGGATCAAAAGCGAAAGCGTGCGGGTTAGGCGGCACCGGACATTCTTGCCGCGGGCAACGCCTTGAAGCTGGTTCGGCAACAGACGTTGCCAGCGCTTCGAACATGGAGAAAAGCCGTCCGATGGGCGGCTTTTTTCAGTTATGAGTGGTGATTTGCGCGCATGAAGCGCATCAGCCGGGCAAACGTCACCAGCCCCAGCCGGTACCGAAACCGACGCCGACACCTGTGCCCCAGCCCGGTCCCCAGCCACCGCCGTAATAGCTGCCATAGACGCTGACCGGTGGCGTGTAATACCGCGCCCACGCCTGAGCCGCGGCTTCCGCGGCCATCGACTGGTTTTGCTCAGCGAGCACCTGCCGGTCGATTGCGTCGTAACGTGCGCGCTCATCAGGCGTCAACGGCTGCGCGTTCGCCGGAATGCCGGACTGGTCGGCCGGCAGACGGCTGTATATCGGCGAAGGGCCGGGCGGGTCCATGACGCAGCCCGTCAACGCAGCACTGCCCATCGCGACGGACAGCGTCAGAAGAATCGATATGGAACGACGCGGTGAGGTTTTCATGTCAGTTTGCATCGGCGAGGCGCCCTGACCCGCTCGCGTGGGAGGGCAGTCGCCAATGTTCGATACCTGTTCGATGCAACGCCTGATGTTCATGCATGCCGCCCGTATCGAACACAACCGGCAACGGGCAACGCGCTGCAACTCAAACGACCCGCGACGCAACGTTTAATGGCGTTGACCTGCCGCAGGCGTCACTCCTTCTGAGAGCCCGCTCACGAGGAAAAGTTGCGCCACGTCGACCGGGTCGAATTCGTACCGCTGGTTGCAGAATTCGCAGTGAATTTCGACGTGTCCGCGCTCTTCGAGCACGCTGTCGACTTCCTCGCGACCGAGCATTTTCAGCATCGCGCCGACCTTGCCGCGCGAGCAGCTGCATTCGAAGCGCGCCGGCGTCGGTGCGAAGTGCTGGACGTTTTCCTGCCAGAAGAGGCGACGGAATACCGTTTCCGGCTCTTCCTTCAGCAGTTCGTCGTTCGACAGCGTGCCGCCGAGCGTGCAGACGCGCTCCCACGTATCCGCATCGAGTTCGCCCGGATGCGGCACGATGCCGCCGTCGCCCGGCAGTTTCTGCAACAGCATGCCGACCGCACGCTCGGAATCCGCGGCGAGCCACAGACGCGTATCCAGCTGTTCGGAGTGGTGCATGTAATGTTCGAGCACTTCGGCCATCGAGTTCAACGGGCCGTCCACGCCGTTGAGCGGCACGATGCTCTGGTACGGCTGCTGGCCCGGCTGCTTTTCGCGCGGGTCGAGCGTGATCACGCAGCGGCCGTTGCCGTTGGCGTTCAGCAGTTCGGTGAGCGAGGTGTCGTCGCTGATCGTGCTCGCGACGTCGCCGGAAAACTTGGCCGTGGCGCGCATCGACAGATCCGAGCTGCATTGCACGACCAGCATCTTCACGGGGCCGTCGCCGAAAATCTGCATGACGAGCGTGCCGTCGAATTTCAGGTTCGCCGACAGCAGCGCGCATGCCGCCATCATTTCGCCGAGCACGTTGCGCACGGGCGCCGGGTAATCGCGACGTGTCAACACTTCCCGCCACGTGTTTCGCAGCGAAACGATCTCGCCGCGTACCGGCGCCGCGCTGAACATGAATTTTTGCAACTGGTCGTTCACAACTTTTCCTCGGTCGAATGGCGCTCGCTCTGTCAATGCGCCTGCGCGCCGCGTGCTCCGGCGTTCAGCCGATGCGCACGAGCTGCGCCTTGAAATAATCCCTGCGTTCCACGTAGCTTTGCGCGGCGCGGCGCAGGTTTGCGATGTCCGCTTCCGTCAGTTCGCGCACGACTTTTGCCGGCGCGCCCAGAATCAGCGAATTATCGGGAAATACCTTGCCCTCGGTCACGACGGCGCCGGCGCCAACCAGACAGTTGCGGCCGATGACCGCTCCATTCAAGACCACCGCCTGAATTCCGACCAGCGCGCCTTCCTTGATCGTGCAGCCGTGCAGCATCACCTGGTGGCCGATCGTGACGTCGTTTTCGATCGTCATCGGAAAACCCGGATCGGTGTGGAGCACCGCGTTTTCCTGAATGTTGCTGCCTGCGCCGATCGAAATCCGGTCGTTGTCGCCACGGATCGTGGCGCCGAACCAGACGCTCGCGTTTTCGTCGAT
>CALFSF010000295.1 GCA_937917025.1 uncultured Paraburkholderia sp. | reverse complement strand
CAGCAACGGCTCGCGACCTACGGGCTTGCGCCCGCCTATGGCGCGCGCAATATCGGCTCCGGCCCGGGTTTCATCACGAAGGCCAATATCGACAAGGTGGTCAAGTACGCGGGGCAATACCGCTAATGCGCTAACGCAGCATGCAGGACGGCCGGACACGGAGACCGCGTTCCGGCCGGCATGAAGGAAACCGGGGCGGCAAGCCGTAGCCGCCGCCCCCTCGTCTGCCATGTTTCACACGCAATGCGCGCCGGACGGGCCTCGACGACCCGCCATGCACCGGCGCATCAAGGAGAGCTTCGATGGGCGTAGCCAACCCCTTCCACATCCATTCGCGCAAGCATCCCCCCACCGACGCGCAAGCCCCGGAAACGTCGGCGCCCGATGAACGCGTCCGCCGGGAATCGTGGTTCCGGCATCTGCTGACGCGGCCGGAGTTCGCGGCGCTCGCCGGCACCGTCATGGTGTTCATCGTGTTCGGGCTCGCGGCCGGCAACTCGGGCATGTTCAACCTCGACGGCGTGATGAACTGGTCGCAGGTCGCGGCCTATCTCGGCATCATCTCGGTCGGCGCGTGCCTCCTGATGATCGCCGGCGAGTTCGATCTGTCGATCGGCTCGATGATCGGCTTCGCCGGCATGATGGTCGCGCTGCCGACCATGTATTTCCACTGGCCGATCGCGCTGTCGATCGCGTTCGCGTTCATCGGCTCGATGCTGCTCGGCGCGCTCAACGGTTATCTGGTGATGCGCACGCGGCTGCCGTCGTTCATCGTGACGCTCGCGTTCCTGTTCATTCTGCGCGGGCTCACGCTCGCGCTGTCGGTGATGTTCGCCGACCGCACGATCATCTCCGGCGTCGGCGACATCGCGCGGCAGGACTGGTTCGCCCACACGTTCTTCCAGGGCGTCGCGTTCAAGGGACTGTTCGTCTGGCTCGGCCACATCGGCGTCGTGAAGCTGCTCGATAACGGCCTGCCGCTCGTGCCGGGCATTCCGAAAGTGCTGCTCTGGTGGTTCGTGCTGGCCGCGATCTGCGCATTCACGCTGGCGAGGACGCGCTTCGGCAACTGGATCTTCGCCGTCGGCGGCGACGCCAATGCCGCCAAGAACGTCGGCGTGCCGGTGCGGCGCGTGAAGATCCTGCTGTTCGTGCTGACCGCGTTCTGCGCGTGCCTCTATGCGGTGCTGCAGGTATGCGACATCGGCTCGGCCGCGGCCGATCGCGGGCTGCAGGCGGAATTCGAGGCGATCATCGCCGCGGTGATCGGCGGCACGCTGCTCACCGGCGGCTACGGGTCGGTGGTCGGCGCGAGCTTCGGCGCATTGATCTTCGGGGTCGTGCAGATCGGCATCACCTACACGAATATCGATTCCGACTGGTTCCGCGTGTTCCTTGGCGTGATGCTGCTGTTCGCCGTGCTCTTCAACCACTACGTGCGCAGCCGCGTCGCGGCGTCCCGCTAGACAAGGAGTTCATGATGACCGCCATACAACCGGCCGGTGACGACTACATTCTCGAACTGGATAACGTCAGCCGCTACTTCGGCAGCGTGATCGCATTGAAGGACGTCACGATCAAACTGAGACGCGGCGAAGTGCATTGCCTGCTCGGCGACAACGGCGCCGGCAAGTCGACCCTGATCAAGACGCTGGCGGGCGTGCACCCGCCGAGCGCCGGTATCTACCGGGTGGACGGCCAGCCGGTGCACTTCACGTCGCCGAAAGATGCGCTCGATCTGGGCATCGCCACCGTCTATCAGGATCTGGCGCTGGTGCCGCTGCTGTCGGTCGCGCGCAATTTCTTCATGGGACGCGAGCCGCAGAAGAAGCTGTTCGGCTTTCTGAACGTGATGGACCTCGAACGCTGCGCGACGGCTTCGCGCGACAAGCTCGCGGAAATGGGCATCAACGTGCGCGACCCGCATCAGCCGATCGGCACGATGTCGGGCGGCGAAAGGCAATGTCTTGCGATCGCGCGCGCGATTCACTTCGGCGCGCGCGTGCTGATTCTCGACGAGCCCACCGCCGCGCTCGGCGTCAAGCAGAGTTTCAACGTGCTGAAGCTGATCCACACGGCGCGCGCGAAAGGCATCTCGGTGATTTTCATCACGCACAACGTGCATCACGCGTATCCGATCGGCGACTCGTTCACGCTGCTCAATCGCGGCAAGTCGCTCGGCACCTTTACGAAGGAAACCATCAGCAAGGACGAAGTGCTCGACATGATGGCCGGCGGCGCCGAAATGCAGAAGATGATCGGCGAACTCGAAGGCGCGACGATCTGAGCCGCGGCGCCCCCGCCTTTCATGCTTCGCGTGTCCTTGCGCGCCGGGCCGCGTGCGCGGTCGGGCGCGTGGTTGCATACCCAGACATTCAGGAATATCCATGGCTCTCTCCAGCAAACCCGCGACGGCCGCCAGCCCGGCCAGTCGTTTTGCATCCGGCCGCAGCCGCGACGTGATCTGCCTCGGCCGCCTCGCGGTCGATCTGTACGCACAGCAGGTCGGCGCGAGGCTCGAAGACGTGTCGACGTTCGCGAAGTACCTGGGCGGCTCGTCGGCGAACATCGCGTTCGGCTGCGCGCGCCTCGGCCTCGCCTCCGCGATGCTCACGCGCGTCGGTGACGACCACATGGGCCGCTTTCTCACCGAAACGCTCGCGAACGAAGGCTGCGACGTAAGCCACGTGCGCATCGACGACGCGCGCCTGACGGGCCTCGTGCTGCTCGGCCTGAAGGACCGCGACACGTTTCCGCTCGTCTTCTACCGCGAGAACTGCGCGGATATGGCCGTCGACGAAAACGACTTCGACGAGGCGTTTATCGCGTCGTCGAAAGCGCTGCTGATCACCGGCACGCATTTTTCGACGGAGCAGGTCAACCGCACGAGCCGCCGCGCGCTCGACTGCGCGCGCCGCAACCAGGTGCGCACGGTGCTCGACATCGACTACCGGCCGGTGCTGTGGGGCCTGACGGGCAAAGCCGATGGCGAGACACGCTTTGTCGCCAGCGAAGGCGTGACGGCCCATTTGCAGCGCTTCCTGCCGCTCTTCGACCTCATCATCGGCACCGAGGAGGAATTCAGCATCGCGGGCGGCGACACCGATCTCGTCAAGGCGCTCGCCGCCGTGCGCGCGCTCACGCCTGCGACGCTCGTCGTGAAGCGCGGCCCGATGGGCTGCCAGATCATCGACGGGGCGGTCCCCGCGTCGCTCGACGGCGTGCCCGTCCAGGGCGGCGTGCAGGTCGAGGTGCTGAACGTGCTGGGCGCGGGCGACGCGTTCGCGTCGGGCTTCCTGTCCGGCTGGCTGCGCGACGAACCGCTCGAAGCCTGCGCGCGCGCCGCGAACGCGAGCGGCGCGCTCGTCGTGTCGCGCCACGGCTGCGCGCCGGCCATGCCGACGCCGGCCGAGCTCGACTATTTCCTGCGCGAGGCGAAAGCCGACCCGCAACGGATGCGCCGCCCGGATCGCGACGCAACGCTCGCCCGGCTGCATCGCGTCACGCCCGCGCGCGCGGTCCACGCCGAAGTGCTCGGGTTCGCGTTCGATCATCGCAACCAGTTCTTCGATCTGGCGCAGCAGACCGGCGCGGAGGAGTCGCGCATTCACACGCTGAAGGGCCTGTTCGTCGAAGCCGTCGCGCAGACGGAAGCCGCGCTCGGGCTGCAGGGCCGCATCGGCGTGCTGATCGACGACCGCTACGGTCAGGACGCGCTGAACGCCGCAACCGGACGCGGCTGGTGGATCGGCCGGCCGGTGGAACTGCCGGGTTCGGTGCCGCTCGTCTTCGACCATGGCCGCTCGATCGGCACGACGCTCATGAACTGGCCGCGCGATCACGTCGCGAAATGCCTCGTGCAGTTTCATCCGGATGAGCCGATCGAACAGCGGCTCGAACAGGAAGCGCAGTTGCGCGCGCTCTACGACGCGACGCAGGCAAGCGGCCACGAACTGCTGCTCGAAGTGATCCCGCCGAAAAACGCGAATCTGCCGATGGCGTCCGACACCGTGTATCGCGCGCTCAAGCGGCTTTACAACATCGGCATCTATCCGGAATGGTGGAAGCTCGAACAGATGGAAGCGAGCCAGTGGCAGGCCATCGATGCGCTGATCGCCGAGCGCGACCCGTATTGCCGCGGCGTCGTGCTGCTCGGCCTGTCGGCGGGCGTCGAGCAGTTGAAGGAGGGATTCCGCGCGGCCGCCGCGTCGGCGACGTGCCGCGGTTTCACGGTCGGCAGGACGATCTTTCATGAACCGAGCCACGCGTGGCTCGCGGGACAGATCGACGACGCCGGACTTATCGCGCGCGTGCGCGACATCTTCGAAACGCTGATCGCTTCGTGGCGTGCGGCCCGAAGCGAAAGCGCGGCGCCCACGGGCGGCGCGCGCAACGTCAATCAGGAGCAGGCGGCATGAACCAGCGTGTGTTGCATCACGATACGGCCCCGGCCAACGAAGCGACGCAGCGCCAGCCGGGCGGCACGATCCGCCTGACCGGCGCGCAGGCGATCGTGCGCTATCTGGCCGCGCAGCGCGTCGCCACCGAGGACGGCAGCGGCACCGAGCCGCTCTTCGGCGGCGTGTTCGCGATCTTTGGACACGGCAACGTCGCGGGGCTCGGCGAAGCGCTGTATCAGCATCGCCACGAACTGCCGACGCTGCGCGCGCACAACGAGCAGGCGATGGCGCACAGCGCGATCGCCTACGCGAAAGCGCATTTTCGCCGGCGCATGATGGCCGTCACCACGTCGATCGGCCCGGGCGCGACGAACCTGCTGACGGCGGCGGCGCTCGCGCACGTCAACCGCCTGCCGGTCCTGCTGCTGCCGGGCGACATCTTTGTTTCACGCGCGCCCGATCCGGTGTTGCAGCAGGTCGAGGATTTCCAGGACGGCGGCATTTCGGCGAACGACGCGTTCAAGCCCGTCTCGCGCTATTTCGACCGCATCGTGCATCCGGCGCAGTTGCTGAGCGCGTTGCCGCGCGCGATCCGCGTGCTGACCGACGCGGCGTTGTGCGGCCCGGTCACGCTGGCGCTGCCGCAGGACGTGCAGGCCGCGGCGTTCGACTTCCCGGCGGATTTCTTCGCGCCGCGCGTCGTGTCGTTTCACTCGCCCGCGCCGGTCGCGCATGAACTCGACGCGGCGCTGGAACGTCTGCGCGGCGCGAAAGAGCCGCTGATCGTCGCGGGCGGCGGCGTGCTGTATGGCCGCGCGACCGATGCGCTCAAGGCGTTCGCCGCGCGGCACGGCATTCCCGTCGCCGAAACGCAGGCCGGCAAGGGCTCGCTCGCGTGGGACGATCCGCTCAACACAGGCGCGCTCGGCGTGACCGGCTCGCCCGCCGCGAACGAACTCGCGCATCGCGCCGATTGCGTGCTGGCCGTCGGCACGCGTCTGCAGGATTTCACGACCGGCTCGAACACGCTCTTCACGCAGGCCGACGTCATCGGCATCAACGCGAACGCGTTCGACGGCATGAAGCATCGCGGCGTGGTCGTCGAAGCGGATGCGCGTCTCGCGCTGGAAGCGCTCACCGCGCGACTCGGCGCATGGCGCGCCGACGCCGGCTGGACAGAGCGTGCAGCGCAACTCGCCGGAGCATGGCGCGAGACGCTCGGCAAGCTCACGCACGCGCCGCAGCACGAAGGCGTGCTGCCCTACGACGCCGACGTGATCGGCGCCGTGCAGCGCTCCAGCGCGCGCTCGACGACCGACGACATCGTCGTCTGCGCGGCGGGCACGCTGCCGGCGGAGCTGCACAAGCTGTGGCGCACCGGGCGGCCGGGCGGCTATCACGTCGAATACGGCTACTCGTGCATGGGCTACGAGATCGCGGGCGGCCTTGGCGCGAAGCTCGCGCGGCCCGGGCGCGACGTCATCGTGATGGTCGGCGACGGCAGCTATCTGATGCTCAACAGCGAGATCGCGACGTCGGTGATGCTGGGGGCGAAGCTGATCGTCGTCGTGCTCGACAATCGCGGCTACGGTTGCATCAACCGCCTGCAGCAGGCGTGCGGCGGCGCGCCGTTCAACAACATGTTCGACGACTGCGTGCAAGGGCCGCCCGGCGCCCCGGCGGTGGATTTCGCCGCGCACGCGCGCGCGCTCGGCGCGCTTGCCGAGCACGCCGCGAACATCGGCGAACTCGAAGCCGCGCTGCAACGTGCGCGGGCGGCGGACCGCACCTACGTGATCAGCATCGACACCGACGCGGCCCGCACCACCGACGACGGCGGCTGGTGGTGGGAAGTGGCCGTGCCCGAGGTGTCGAGCCGCCCTGCCGTGCGCGAAGCCCGCGCGAAATATGAAGCGCAGGTCGCCGCGCGCGAACGCGGCGACCTGCAGGATAGCGGCGACGCCAACGATTGAGGACATCCGTATGACTGGCTTTGAAGTACGTATCGGCATCAACCCGCTCTCGTGGATGAACGACGACCTGCCATCGCTTGGCGGCGAGACGCCGCTCGAAGTCGCGCTGACCGAAGGCCGCGAGATCGGCTACGACGGGTTCGAACTCGGCAACAAGTTTCCCCGCGAACCCGAGGCGCTGAAGACGCTGCTCGCGCAGTACGATCTCGCGCTCGTGTCCGGCTGGTATTCGGGACGTCTCGCGAAACGCAGCGTCGCGGAGGAAATCGAAGCCGTGGGTCCGCATCTCGACCTGCTCGCGAAAAACGGCGCGACGGTCATGGTGTACGGCGAGGTCGCGGATTCGATCCAGGGCGCGCCGCGACCGCTCTATCAACGGCCACGCTTTTTCTCCGACGCGCAGTGGGAACAGTACGCCGCGCGTCTCGATGAATTCGCGCGTTACACGCTCAGCCGTGGCGTGCGGGTCGCGTATCACCATCACATGGGCGCGTACGTCGAAACGCCACCGGATGTCGACCGTCTGATGGCGCTCACGAGCGATGCCGTCGGCCTGCTGTTCGACGCCGGGCACATCACGTTCGCGGGCGGCGACCCGGTCGCGATGCTCGACAAACACATCGCGCGCGTGTGCCACGTCCATTGCAAGGACGTGCGGCCCGCCGTCATCAAGCTCGCGCGCAACCGCAACTGGAGCTTCCTCGACGC
>CALFSF010000294.1 GCA_937917025.1 uncultured Paraburkholderia sp. | reverse complement strand
TCCGATACGAGTACGGCGCGCAGACTCGACGTCCCCCAATCGAGACTAATGAACGATGGCTTCATACTATGCAATCCTTATTAATTTGCAGATTAAAAATTTACCGATCTTTACGACGCAGCGCGGATCGACTCAATCGCGCTGCGCCGGCTTCGTCTCTATACGACAGGCTTCTTGCGAATGTGCTGCCACAATTTGTCGTTGGGTTCGATACCGAGTCCGGGACCTTCCGGAAGGTGGAACGCACCGTCTGCGCAACGCATGGTCGTCTCGACGTATTGCAGGTTGTGATCGAAAACCGAATGCTGGTATTCGTGCATCGGCGCATTCGGAAGCGCGGCCGTTGCATGCAGGCTCGCCGCCTGGAAGATGCCGACGCCAATGCTCGCGTGCGGAATCACCTTCATATGGAACGCGTTGGCCATCCGCGCAATCTGCATGAACTGGCTGATGCCGATGTGTCCCATCTCCGGCTGGACGATCGACATCGATCGGCGTTCCAGACGCGGACGATATTCGAAGACCGTGCGCCACTCCTCACCCAGCGCGAGCGGCACGCGGATATTCGCGCCCACGTGCGTCTGGCCTTCGATATCCTCGGGCTGCACCGGCGCCTCGACGAAATACGGTCGATAAGGCGTGAGCCGGTCCACCAGTTGGATGGCCTCCTGCGCCGTGAATTTCCAGTGCAGATCGACCATCAGCTCCACGCCGTCTCCGAGCCCCTCGCGAAGCGCACGCATTTCGTCGACGATGCCGTCGAAGGACACCGCCGAGTGATACTTGAATGCGTTGAACCCCTTGGTTACGAAGGTGCGCGCCAGCGCGACGCGCTCATCCAGCGACCTGCCCGGCAGCCCCGAGACATAGGCGGGAATCGTGGACCGGCGCTGACCGCCGATGAGTTTGACCACGGGCTGTCCAACCAGCTTCCCGAACAGGTCCCAGATCGCGATGTCCACGCCGGCGATGGAGTCGACGTAGAAGCCGCCGAAGAATCCCCGCACCCGCATCATGTCGTACAGGTCTTCCTCGATCACCACGGCGTCGCGCGGATCGCGTCCGATCACTGCAGGTCCGAGCACGTCGTCGATGATCGCGGTCACGGCTTCCGGCGCCACGATGCCGTAGGTCTCGCCCCAGCCGACCGTGCCGTCGTCGGCGGTCAGCTTGATGAGCACCGACATGTCGGTGGTCGGGTAGATCGTGCCATTGCCTTTGCGGATCAGGTAGCCGCGGCTATTGACCTGTTCGTCCTTGCCGAGCCCGCCGAGGTAAGGCACGTCGCGCGGAATCGAAACGATGAAGGTCTCGACCGAGGCTATTTTGGGTGCGGTATTCATATCGATTGCCGGGTCGTGAATCAGGAGGCGGAAACGCGCAAGCCGCTGCCGTCGAAAAAATGCAGTTCGTCGTCGATGAAGGCGAGGCCCACGGTGTCGCCCTTCGCGCAGGTCGTCGCACCGTCTAGCTTCACCATGACCGTTCCAACGGCCGTCTTCACGTAGACGAACGTCTCGCTGCCCAGTCGCTCGGCCAGATTGACTTCGCCGGTCAGGGCCGCGTCTTGCGTCGCGACGACGCGCGTGTGTTCGGGCCGCACGCCGAGCGTCAGGGTCCGGTCCGAGATGTGCTTCGTCGTCGGCACGCACAGGCGACCGGCAGGCAGATCGACTTCGACCGAATGCGAATCGAGCGGCCTGGCCGTCACTTCGATGAAGTTCATTTTCGGCGAGCCGATGAAGCCCGCGACAAAGCGGTTTGCCGGATGGTGATACAGGTCCAGCGGACGCCCCACCTGTTCGATCTTGCCGTCGCGCAAGACGACAATCTTGTCCGCCAGCGTCATCGCTTCGACCTGATCGTGCGTCACGTACACGAAGGTCGTGCCGACCTCTTCCTTGATGCGCGCGAGTTCGAGCCGCATTTCGACGCGCAGCGCCGCGTCGAGGTTGGACAGCGGTTCGTCAAGCAGGAACAGCGAGGGCTCGCGCACGATCGCGCGGCCGATGGCCACGCGCTGACGCTGGCCGCCTGAGAGATCCTTCGGCCTTCTGGCGAGCAGGTGCTCGATCTGCAGAATGCGCGCGCTCTCCTGCACCTTGGCTTCGATGCGCGCCTTGGGCACGTTCGCCATCCGCAGCCCGAAGCCCATGTTTTCCGCGACGCTCATGTGCGGATACAGCGCGTACGACTGGAACACCATCGCGATGCCGCGCTTCGCGGGCTGCAACGCGGTCACGTCCTTTCCGCCGATCGAGATCTGGCCGGACGTGCTTTCCTCGAGACCTGCGATCAGTCGCAGCAACGTGGACTTCCCGCAACCGGAGGGTCCGACGAACACGCAGAACTCGCCGTCGGCGACCTGCAGATCCACGTTGTGAATGACCGACGCGTCGCCGAACGACTTGTGAACCTGACGCAATTCAAGCTGTGCCATGGATTCCGCCTCCGATGGTGGAAAGCATTTGCTGAGGAATCAGAAGATCTTCGATGTCGTGCAGGAAGGCGTCGACATCGGCCGCGTCGGCGGCATCGATCAACGGACCGGCCGCACGCTGCAGGCGGCACTGAATCAAGCCACGACGATGCAGCACGTACTTGGTCAGCGACCAGCGGAACACGGCTTGCACGTTCAGAATCGGCAGCATGCGCGTGAACAGTTCGCGCACCTGATCGCTCCGGCCCGCACGGTGCGCCTTGAACAGTTCGACATGCACTTCCGCGAGTTCGACCGCCGGCATGGTGCCGCACGCGCCGCGCCGCAATTCGTCGGTGATGTAGCGTCCACCCGCGCCGCCGAACACGCCGCGCAACGTCTCAGGCGCGCTGCGCTTGATGACCGTCAGGCGCTGGCCGCTCGGCAGCGTCTCTTCCTTGATGTACTGGATCGAAGGCACCGCGTTCAGAATCTCGAGCAGCACTTCGGGATCGAGACCGGCGCCGACGGGTGCCGGCACGTTCTGCAGCATGATGGGCGTGTCGGGGACAGCTTGCGCGACACGGCTGAAAAATTCGATCTGCGCTTGCGCTGTCTTGCGCTCCGGCGGGACGGCGATCATCAGCGCCGCCGCGCCGCCCTTCGCCGCCGCGTGGGCGATGCGAATGGTGACTTCGGCGTCGGTACTGGAACAGCCGGCGACCAACGGCATACGGCCGTCGATTTCGTCGAGCACGGCATCGGTGAGCATGACGCGCTCGTCGGCGCTCAATTGCCCGAACTCGCTGGCGACGCCAGGATACGTGATGCCATCCACGCCGGCCGTCACGAGGTAGCGCACCAGATTGCGCAGGCTGGCGACGTCGGGGCTCCCGTTCTCCAGGAACGGGGTGGGCAATACGGGAAAGACGCCGGCCAGACTGCGGTGGGCGATCGTCATCGTCATTTCTTGTTCTCCACGATTTGCAGGGGGGGAAGTCCCCACGAAGTCCGAATATGGTTCGAAAGCAGCGCACTGGCGGCCAGCGACGTCAAGCCGCCATCGAGCGGAAGGTCCACGCCCGTGATGAACGACGACTCGTCGCTCGCCAGAAACACGGCCGCATTGGCGATGTCGGCGGGCTCGCCGAGTCGCCCGAGCGGATAGCTCTGCGCGACGGCGGCGAGATCGGCGGCGCTGAGCCCCTGCGCCGTGCGCTCCGTCACGATGAACGCCGGCGAGATCGCGTTGCAGCGCACGCGCTGGATGCCGAACTCCACGGCGATCTGCTTCGTCAGCGCGTGCACCCCGCCTTTGGCCGCGGTATACGCTGCGAGGCCCGGGTTAGCCACGATCTGGTTGACCGACGCGAGGTTGATGATCGATCCGCCGCCGCGCGCCGCCATTTCCGGCAGCGCGGCGCGGCAAAAGCGAAACGTGGCCGTCAACGCCGAGTCGATCGTGCTGGCCCAGCCTTCGTCGGTCTCGTTCACGATGCTGGCGCCCGCGTAGCGTACGGCGTTGTTGACGAGAATATCGAGGCCGCCGAAACGCTCTTTCGCCGCGTAAATCGCTTCATCCACGGTCGATTGCGCGTGCGCGTCGAGGCACAGCATGCAGGCACGATCGGGCGGCAGTCCGGCGACCGCGCGCCGTGCGCTCTCCGGCGAAAGCTCCACCGCCACGACCTTTGCCCCTTCCGCCACGAAGCGTTCGAGAATCGCGCGGCCGATGCCTTGACCCGCGCCCGTCACGATCGCCACCTTGTTCGCGAGTCTCATGATTTCACGGCTCCAGCGGTCAGGCCTTTGATGAAGTAGCGCTGCAGGAAGGCGAAGCCCAGCACGACCGGCAACGAAATCACGATCGACTCCGCCATCGCGCCGCCCCAGTTCGCACGGCCTTCACCCAGATAGCTCAGCAGCAGTCCCGGGCCGACCGTGCGCAGCTCCGGCGAGGTAATCAGCGTCAGCGAGAACAACAGGTCGTTCCAGGCCCACATGAACGAATACAGCCCAACGGTCACCATCGCGGGAATGGCGAGCGGCAACACGATCCGATGCAGGATGTACATCTCGCTTGCGCCATCCACACGCGCCGCCTCGATGATTTCGCTCGGAATGCTGATGAAGTAGCTGTACAGCATGTAGGTGCCGCTCGGCAGCGCCAGGATGATGTAGGCGATGATCAGCCCGATGCGCGTGTTCAGCAGGTTGGCCCATTGCAGCATCGGGTAGACGCTGATGAGCAGCATTGCGAACGGAAACATCTGCGCCGAAAGCATCATGAACATCAACGGCTTGCGGCCGAAATAACGGAACTTCGCGAAGCTGTAGGCCGCGTAGGTCGACAGCATGACCGTCAGCAACGCGCCGCCGCCCGCCGTGATCAGGCTGTTGCGCAACTGCATCAAGGTTTCGCTGTGGCCGAACAGCGCGCGATAGTTTTCGAGCGTCGGCACGTGCGGCAGAATAGAAGGAATTCGAACGAATACCTCGCCTTCCGGCTTGATCGACGTGAGCACCATCCAGATGATCGGCAGAAACAGAAAGCCGCCTATCGCGAGCAACATCACCGTAAATCCCGAGCGTGCCCGCCAGTTGTTGAGAAGCAACATGCCTAGTTCTCCCGCTTGAACAGAATGCGCAGATAGAAGATCGACGGGATCGCAATGGTCAGGAACCACAGCACGCCGATCGCGCATGCACTACCGATATCCCAGTTCTGGAACGCCTCTTTGTAGACTTCGATGGACAGCATCGTCGTGGCCTTGACCGGACCGCCCTGCGTGAGCGCGTAAATCACGTCGAAGGCCTGCAGGTTGCTCATGGCGCCGAGGATCGTCACGATGATGATGGTCGGCGCGAGGTGGGGCAGCACGACGTAGCGGAACACCGCGAAGTTTTCGCAGCCGTCCACGCGCGCCGCGTCCATCTGGTCCTGCGAGACGCCTTGCAGTCCCGCCAGGAAAAAAGCCATGAAGAGCGGCACCGAAACCCAGACGCGCGTGAGGATCACGGCCGCCATGGCCGAGTGCGCTTCGGCAAGCCAGGGCACCGGGTCATGGATGATGCCCAGTTGCAGCAGGATCGCATTGAGAATGCCGTACTGACCGTTGAAGATCCACGCCGCCAGAAACGCCGTGACAGTCGAAGGCAGGACCCAGGGCAACAGCGAAAGCGCGCGCAGCACCGCCTTGCCGCGGAACGACTGGTTGAGCACGACGGCCCACGCGAGCCCGAGGACGAGCGTGATGCTGGTGGTCAGCACGACGAAGATCAGCGTGTTGAACCAGATCGACAGTGTGTCGGGGTTGCTCAGCAGCCTTTTGAAATTCTTCAGTCCGATGAAGCTCGGCTCGTCCATCTCGATCGTGTAACGATAGAACGAGAGCTTCAGCGATTGAAGAAACGGAATCAGGATGACGACGAAGAAGGCGATCAGCGAAGGCAGCGCGAAGGCGAATCCAACTCTTCGTTCGTGCGACTTCAGTGATCGGCGCTGCTTCGCGGTCCGCACATCGGACTGCGTCGTGGGTAAGCTAGCCATGTTCGTTAAAACCGGTTTCGGTTTAGGGGAAAGCCGCGGCGATTAACCGTGGAAAATACGCGCGGGCACGCATGCATTCGCGGCGAGACCGGACGTGCCGATCCGGCTCGCCGCCCGCTCATTCGATGGCCGCGCTCAGCCGTTTGCTCATAGCGTCGATGGCTTCAGCCGGCGACTTCTGTCCCAGCACAGCCGCTTGCACCTGCTCGCCGACGATGACCGTGAGGTCGGCAACGTTCGGGAAAACCGCCAGTTCGTCGCGCGTGGCATTGCGTGCATTCCTGGTCCAGTTCGCGACATAAGGGTCGCGGGACAGTTTGGCGATCGCGCTGCGTGTCACGGGAAAGAGGCCAACCTGACGGAAGTACTCGAGTTGCGGCTCGTCGGTCAGGCTAATGTAGGACACGAATTGGGCTGGCGCCGACTTCGCATCGAAACTTTGCTTGTCAGCGGCAAAACTGCCGAACAAATGCCCCCAGGCAAACGAGCGCGGCACATCGCCCTGTTTCAGGACCGGCGTTGCAACCGACAGTACGTTAGCGTCGAAGGCCGCACCCTTGCCCGAGTTGTCTCGGGCGAAACCGCGTGCCAGCGGCGCGTCCTGATAGAAGGCGCAGCGGTTCTGCGCGAACAGGCGGCGGGCGTCGTAGCGGTCCGTGTCTTTCGCGGCCAGGCGATCCTTCACGAGATTGGTCATGAATTCGAGGGTACGCACGGCAGCGGGGCTGTTGACGACGACCTGACCCTGATCGTTGAAGATGTGGCCGCCGAAGGTCCACAACCATGTCTGGAAGTCCCCCACCACCGACGCGTTGTCCTTGGTGGACATGGCGTACGGCACCGACTCCGGAAACTTCGCCTTGATCGCCTTGAGCGCTTCGAGGAACGCATCGATCGTGACAGGCGGCTGGGCAATGCCCGCCTCCTTCAGCATGGACGCATTGGCGACCATGGCGATCGAACCCATGGTCCACGGCATGCCGACCTGCTTACCCCTGAATTGCCCCAACCGCAGAATGCCCGGATCGATCACCTTTTCCAGCGCAGCCTTGCCGAAGACGTCGTTGAAGTCGACCATCTTGCCCGTGCCGCCGAATTGCGGCAGCCATTGCAAGGTCAGTTGGT
>CALFSF010000293.1 GCA_937917025.1 uncultured Paraburkholderia sp. | reverse complement strand
GGCGGTCACGCCAAATGGATCGAGGAGCAGGGCAACATGCAGCCGGACCGCTGGGGCCTGAAGGGCGTCGAGGATCTGGGCGGCGGCACGAAGGCGATCTTCCAGCTGGAAAACGGCTTCTATACGAACACGGGTGCGTTCGCGAAAGCCAACACGCTGTTCAACCGCCAGGCCTACGTGGGGCTCAGTTCGGACCGGTTCGGCACGCTGACGCTCGGCCACCAGACGCCGTTCGCCTTCGATGTGCTCGGTCCGTTCGCGACGGCTTACCTCGCGTCGAGCTGGTTCGCGTTCCACCCGGGCAACATCGACGAGCTCGCCGACACCGGCGTCGTGCCCTACGACAATTCGGCGAAGTATCGCTCGCCCACGTGGTACGGCTTTTCGTTCGGCGCGATGATGGGGCTCGGCAACACGACGAACTTCTCGACCGGCCGCACGATGAGCTTCGCGGCGAGCTACGTGAATGGTCCGTTCAAGGCCGGCGCGTCGTGGTCGAACGAACACAATCGCACGCCGTCGATCGTGACGACGGGGATCACGAATTTCCAGGGCGTCGCCGCTGCGAACTACATGGCCGACAAGGTCGAGAATACCGGTGCGGGCCTTTCGTACCAGTTCGGCAAACTGCTCGTGCATGGCCTGTACACGCACGTGAAGCTGGAGTCGAACGGATTCTCGGACACGTATCAGAGCTACGACGCCGGCGCGAACTATCAGTTCACGCCGGCTAACAGCGTGTCGGGCGGCGCGGCGACGACGACGTTATCGGGCCGTCGCTGGACGCAGTTCGAAATCGGCGACGTCTACGCGCTGTCCAAGATGACGCAGGTGTATGTGAACGCGCTGTACGAGCATGCGAACTCGAATGCATCGGCCGCGTTTTTCACGGCTGGTGTGTCGAGCGGCCGGAACCAGGCGATTTTCCTGACTGGCATCCACCACTCGTTCTGACGTATCGACGGCCTTTCAGCGATGAAATGACGGACGCGGCGGCATTCAGCCGGCCGCGACCGGTTTGCCGCGTGCGTGTGCGACGGTGGGATCGTCTGCGCTGGGACGATAGTTGAGGCGCGCCGACAGATCGACCGCCGCGCCGCACACCGCTGCAATCAGTGGCTCGCGCTCGCCGGGGCCGCCGATGTCCGAACGCGGCACCGTCGCGGTGATCGCCGCGACGATCTTGCCTGTCTGGTCGCGCACCGGCGCCGTGACCACCGAAATGCCACGTTCAAACGACGCCTCGCTCAGCGCGTAGCCGAGCGCGGCGCTTTCGCGCACGCGCTCGTAGAGTTCTTCGACGGTAGCCGGCGTGCGTTCGGTGAAGCGTTCGAGTTGCGGCTCGGGATAAAGCGCGCGCAACCCGCCTGGCGTCAGGTCGCCCATCAGCACCTGGCCATGCACCGTGGCATGCGCGGGCAAACGCGTGCCGACGTGCACCTTCACCGAACTGAACATGGGTTCGTGCGTCTGCGCCTTCGCGACGAAGACGACGTCGCGTCCATCGCGGATCAGCAGATGCGTGCTGAAACCCGTCGCGTCGCGCAACTGTTCGAGGACCGGCGTGCCGAAGTCGGTCAGTTCGAGCGAGCTCAGATATTCAAAGCCGAGCCGCAGCACCGCGACGCCCAGCCGGAAATGCCGGTCGCCATGCGCGCGTTCGAGAAAGCCGAGTGCTTCGAGGGTTTGCAGCAGACGAAACGTCGTGGTGCGGGGAATGCCGATGCGTTTCGACAACTCGGGTGCGCCGAGCACCGGCTCCCGCGCGGAGAACTCAGCGAGGATGCGCAGGCCGCGTTCGAGGCCCGGCACGAGATAGGTGGACGACGCGGTGCTGTCGCTGTCGTTGCTGGAAACGTCAACGGCGTCCAGGGGTTGCGCGGTCGCGGCGGATGGTTCGCTCGCGGACAGCGCTGCGCCGCGCGCGCCGGCACCCGTTCGTCCCGCGCCTGTCTTGTCTTCTTTGGCCATGTCCTGCTTTCGTCCAGCGGTGAATGTGTGCAGATCAGCATGATAGCGCGAAGCGCCGCGGGTCAATCCCGGCCGGCGCGGCCCGCGCTGACAGACCAGCGTGCGTGCAATCGGCGCCTGCTTCACACGCGGGCCGGATCGCGCGCGGCAACTTCACCGAAAGTAAATCGAATAAATACGAAGGCATTTAGAAAGAAATGCGCCCTTAAACCATAACACTGGGGTGGTGCAATGCGCGCTGTTTCAAATGGCATGTCGCAACCGCCACATCTCTAACAACATCGCCAGCGCCATCCATCCGGGTAACCGACGGGAGCGCTGAACAGCGAATCTGGAGCCCCAGGAAATGTTCCGTAGAGCCCTTTTGCCGATCCCGTTCGCAGCACTCGCGCTCGCGCTGGCCGCATGCGGCAGCAGCAACGACAACACGCCAGCTGCCGCATCGCCCCCGCCGGTCGCCGCCGTATCGGTGCAGGACGCCGCTGCAACGGCCACGCCGATCAAGCATCTCGTGGTGATCTTCGGCGAGAACCGTTCGTTCGATCACTACTTCGCGACCTACCCGGCGGCGGTGAACCCGGCAGGCGAGCCGCAGTTCCTCGCAGCATCGAATACGCCGGCCTCGGTCAATGGACTCACGCCCGCGCTGCTGACGGCGAACCCGAACAAGAGCGCGGCCGGTAATGGCGCGAACGCCGCGAACCCGTTCCGGCTCGATCGCACGCAGGCGAACACCGAAGGCCAGAACCACGCGTACACGGCCGAGCAGCAGGCCTACGACAACGGCCAGATGGACCTGTTCCCGGAGTTCACGGGTAACAACACGGTCAGCAGCACGGG
>CALFSF010000292.1 GCA_937917025.1 uncultured Paraburkholderia sp. | reverse complement strand
CGATCATCTTTGGCGTGTCCACGTGGCGCGTGCTCGGCCTGACGGGCTGGCGCCGGCCGCGCTGGCCGATCATCAAGGAACTGTTCCAGTACGGCAGCTGGATCGTGATCGGCGGCAGCGCGGAGATGTTCGCGGCGAGCATCGACCGCGTGATCATCGGCACGATGCTCGGCGCGCGCGCGGTCGCGTATTACTCGACGCCGCAGAATCTGGTGGGCCGCCTGTCGGTGCTGCCGACCGCCGTCATGCGGACGCTGTTTCCCCGTCTTTCCGCTTCGTCGCATGTCGACGCGCACGAGCTGGCGCGGCAGGGCATCGCGCTCGTCGTCGGGATTCTCACGCCCTGCACGATCGTCGTCATCTGCGCGCTGCATCCGTTCCTGCTGTGGTGGGTCGGCAGCGAAATCGCGAGCGCGGGCACCACCGCGGGCCACATCGTCGCGCTGTCGGTGTGGGTCGGCAGTTCGGCGAGCGTCGTGCGCGTGCTGTTGCAGGCGCGCGCCGACCCGGGCCGCGCCGCGCGCATCAGTCTCGTGCAGTTGCCGGTGCTCGCCGTCCTGCTGTGGCTCGGCATCTCGATGTTCGGCCTCGTCGGCGCGGCGCTCGCCGTGCTGCTGAAGACGCTGATCGACGGCGCGCTGCTGATCATCCTGTCGCGCCTCGGCGGCCGCGCGCTGCTGGGCGTGCTCGTGCCGCACGCGCTCTGCCTGTGCATGGCGATCGCGATCGCGAGCGCGGTCGACAACCGTCTGATGCTGGCGGGCGCGGCGCTCGTGCTGGTCGCGGTGAACCTCGCGCTTTCGCTGGCGCTTTCGGCGGAGTTGCGCGACTTCGTGCGCAAGCTGTCGGAGCGCGCGGGGCGCGGGCGACGCATCACACCGCGGACCGAGCCGCTCGACGCGGAAACGTGAAGCGATGCGGCGCGCGGCGCGCATGACTGTGGGCATGCGTACGGAAGCGTTGCGGCGTGCCTGCTGTAATGCGCGGGACAGGGCGTAACGCGCGTGGTGCGCGGGTTCGACAGCAACCCTCTTGCATGGGAATGAACGGGCGATGGAACGGCCAGAGGAATCGAATCAACTGATGGAGCCGATCGTTTTTGGCGAGTGTTTCGGCTGGCTGCACGGCGCGAACCGTGCAAACGGCGCGCATGCGGGGCGCGGCGTCGTGCTGTGCAGCCCGTTCGGCTACGACATCCTGTGTACGCATCGCGGCTGGCGCAAGCTGGCCGAGGGCATCGCCGCGCGCGGCATGCCGGCGTTGCGTTTCGACTATCCCGGCTCGGGCGATTCCGCCGGCGTCGAGGAAGATCCGGGCCGCGTCGACGCATGGCTCGACAGTATCGACGCCGCCATCGAAACGCTGCGCGCCCGCACGGGCGTCACCGAAATCGCGTTGTGCGGCTTCCGGCTCGGCGCGCTGCTCGCCGCGCGCGCCGCGGCGCGGCGCGGCGGCGTCGATGCGCTCGTGCTGCTCGCGCCGGTGATCTCCGGGCGCCAGTACGTGCGCGAGCTGCGCGCGCACCGGCAGAGCTGGGCGACCACGCCCGCGGGTTTCAGCGCGGATCCGCTGCCCGACACGAACGCTTACGTCGAAGCGTTCGGCTTCGGCGTGCATGGCGAGGACGTCGCGCGACTCTCCGCGCTCGATCTGGCGAAGGTCGAGTCCAGCGTCGCGAAGCGCGTGCTGCTGCTCGATTCGCGCGGCGGCAAACAGGCGGCCAGTCTGGCGAGCCGATACGAGGCGCTCGGCAGCGAGGTGGAAACCGGGCCGTTCGACGAATGCGACCGGTTCCAGCTCGAGGCGCTCTACAGCGAAGTACCGCACGACGTGTTCAGCCGGGCGATCGCATGGCTCGCGCGCGACCTGCCGCCGCGCGCCGGTGGGGCGAGCGCCAGCGAGCGGACGCGCTGCGAACTGAAACTGCCCGCGCAGGGCCTGTGCGAAACACCGGTTTCGTTCGACGTGCGTTACCAGGACGGCCGGTATTTCGGCATCCACTGTGTGCCGGACCGCATCGATCCTGAACTGCCGGCGGTACTCTTCTGCAACACGGGCGCGAGCCACCACATCGGCGACGGACGCATGTTCGTGCTCTTCGCACGGCGGCTCGCGGAGCAGGGCGTTGCTTCGCTGCGCATGGATCTCGCGGGGCTCGGCGACAGTTCGCCGCTTTCGCCGACGGTCACGCTCGACACGATCTACGCCGACGAGTCCGGCATCGACGTCGCGGCCGGCGCGCAGTGGCTCGCCTCGCAGGGTTACCGGCGCGTGGTGGTGGTGGGCGTGTGCGGCGGTGCGTTCAACGGCCTGCACGGCGCCCGCAGGCATCCGGCGATCGTCGGGTGCGTGGGCGTGAACCTGCAGAAGTTCATCTGGGATGGCGAGGATCGCGCACCCGGCACGCCGGTGTTCGCGCAGAGCCGTCTCTACTGGCGTTCCGCGTTCAGTCTGAAGAAATGGCTGGAAGCGCTGCGCGGCCGGGCGAACCCGATGCGCGCGGCGCGCGCGGTATCGCAGCGCGCATGGCGTCTCGTGCGCGCACGGACCGGCGATGTGATGGCGCGGGTCGGCGGCGAGGATAAAGACCCGATCCGCACGCTCGCGCGCGATCTGGCCGGCAAGGGCGTGCAGGTCCGGCTGGTGTACGGCGAGTTCGACGTCGGTCTTGAAGAGCTGAAGATTCATTTCGGCACGCACGGCAGCGGTCTTGGACGGTATCCGTCGATCCGCGTGATCCTGCTGCCGAAACTCGATCACGCGCTTTTCACCGGCGCGGCGCGCGAGGCGGTCATGCGCGACACCGAAACATGGCTCATGCAGTCGATGCGCGAGCCCGCGGTTCCGAAGTCCGACGCGAAGGATGCGTCGCAAACGAGGCAGGGTGCGGACCGGCGGCAGGCCGGGCTCGCGCTCGATGCAGCGAATCCTGCCGTCGCGGTAACGGAAACAGACTCCGACCGTCAGGGCGACACGGCGCTCCAAGGGGCGCATTTTCCAGGAGTCGGATCATGAATCTGGACAAGGCACTCGATCACGTCAACCAGAGCGCGTGGAATTCGCGTGACGCCAGGCGCGAATTCACGACGCACCCGGGCTGGAGCGATCCGGGCGAACGCGCGGCCATCGAATGGGTCGCGTCGCGCACACGCGGCCAGCCCATTCTCGACGTGGGCGTGGGCGCGGGGCGCACGGTGCCGTTGCTGACCGCGCTGTCGAACGACTACACGGCGGTCGATTACACGCACCGGCTCATCGACCTGTGCAAGGAACGTCACCCGGGAATCGACCTGCGCTGGATGGACGCGCGCGACATGTCGGCGCTGCCGTCCGATCACTATGCGTTCGTGCAGTTCAGCTGGAACGGCATCGATTGCGTCGATTACGACGGCCGCATGCGCATCCTGCAGGAAATGAAGCGCGTGACGCGGCCCGGAGGCCTGATCCTGTTTTCGTCGCATAACCGCGAGGGCCCGGGCTATCGCGAGCCGTTCAGCCGGATCTTTCCGGTGTTCACGTTCAATCCGCTCAAGCTCGGCGTGCGCACGCTGCGCACGCTGCGCCGGCTGCCGGCGGCGAGCTACAACTATCTGCGGCATGCGCGTCTCACGCGCGATTTCGACGGCTATTCGATCGCGACCGCGGCCGCCCACAACTTCGGCATCGTCATCGTGTACACGACGCTCGCGCACGAACGCCGCCAGATCGCGAATCTCGGCCTCGAGCTCGAAGCCGTGTTCGGCAGCAGCGACACGCAGCGCATTGCCGCCGACGCGGTTTCGTCGGACGCGTGGTGGCTGCATTTCGTGGCGAGAAAGCCGGAACATGCGCCGGCTTGAGATGACGTTTGCAAAGGTATCCAGGAGATGAAGCGGACCTGTTCGTGGCTGACTTACCTGCTCGTAGGCGCGTCCATATCGCTGGTCTGGGCCGTGACGATGTCGAACCCGGCGCATCTGAACTGGAGCCCGTGGGCCTACTCGGAATGGCTGATCAGCTATAACGCGGGCTTTATCCGGCGCGGCATCAGCGGCTGGCTGATCCGCCTCGTCAACGGCGATGGCGCGGATGTCGCCACCGTCAATCTGCTCGTGTTCGCGAACTACGCGATGCTGAGCCTGCTGATGGTATCGGTCTGGGCGCGTTCGCGCGAACGCAGCCCGGCGGCGCTCGCGCTCGCGTTTCTGGTGCCGGGCGGTCTCTTCCAGATGGCGATCGGCAACGCGTTCTTCTTTCGCAAGGAGATCGTCTTTCACGTCGTGCTCGGTATCGACTGCCTGCTCTACAGCGCGATCGTCCACTCGACCGTGATGCCGCGGCGGCTGCGCGCGGCGCGTTTGCTCGCCGCGTTCATCCTCGTCCAGGCCGTGGCGTTGCCGCTCCTGCACGAATCGTATGCGTTCATTTCGTTCCCCGCCGCGTGGCTGATCGCCCGGCGCCTCGCCGCG
>CALFSF010000291.1 GCA_937917025.1 uncultured Paraburkholderia sp. | reverse complement strand
GTTCGCCGGCAAGCAGGTGGCCGCGACCGGCTGGTGCAGCGCGTATAACAAGAAGGCCTGATCGTTTCACACACCGCGCTGCTGTATCGCGCAGACAAGCGCGAGCGGAATCGCCCTCGCGGAGCGGTTTCCCAGGATCAGCAGGCGCCGGTCGCGTAACGCTACCGGCGCTTTTTCATGGCTGAAAACAAACGCGGCGATCTTTCCCCACGCGAGCCGTCAGTTACGCGCCTGCATCAGCGGCGGACGACGATCGAACCACGGACGTGCCGCCTCGAGCTGCGCGGCAAGACGAAAGAGCGTCGCTTCGCCGCCATCGCGCGTGGCGAACTGCACGCCGACGGGCAGTCCGCGCGCGTTCCAGTAGAGCGGCACCGACATCGCGGGTTGACCCGTCAGATTGAACAGCTCGGTGCAGCCGGCCCACGCGAACGCCTTGTTCGACGCTTCCGCGAGCATTTTCTTCATCAGCGCTTCGATCGGCATCGTGGTGAGCGCGTGCATCTGCATGCGTTCGACCGGCGTCGGCAGCATCTCGCCGATCTTGATCGGCGCGGCCGCGAGCGTCGCGCACAGGATCACGTCGTAGCGCGTCAGCAGGTCGGCCATTTTCGCGGTAATGCGCTGTTGTTCCTCCAGCGCGCCGGGCAATGCACGCTCGCCGAGCTTGCGGCCGATGTGCGCCATCGCCCACGAAGCAATTTCGAATTCGCCGCGCTGCGGTTTGCGTCCCGTCGTGCGCTCAGCGTTCAGCACGACTTCTTTCGCGACCACCGACCAGATCGTCAAAAACGCATGCCGGACAGCGTCGAAATCGATTCCGAGCGAAACTGGTTCGACATGATGACCCAGCGATGCGGCAAGCTGTGCGGCGTCGTCGAGCGCGGCGCGTGCGTCGGCCGACAGCGCGGGCGCGAGCATCGGATCGGTGACGTAGGCGATGTGGAGCGGCCTGCACGGCTCGCGGGTGGCGCCGAGAAACGTGCCCGGCGCGCCCAGGGAAAGCGCTGCATTGCCGGCGGTGAGATCGAGCAGCAACGCGCTGTCGCGCACGCTGCGCGACACGGCGTGATCGACGCCGAGCGCGCCTGGCATCTGCACGGGTGCCGGCGGTTGCCGCCCGCGTGACGGCTTGAAGCCGAACAGGCCGCAGCACGACGCGGGAATGCGGATCGAGCCGCCGCCGTCGGATGCGTGTGCGATCGGCACGATGCCGGCGGCGACCGCCGCCGCCGCGCCGCCGCTCGAACCGCCGGGCGTGTGATCGAGGCTCCACGGGTTGCGGCACGGGCCGAACAGTTCGGGCTCCGTGTACGGCATCTGGCCGATCTCGGACGTGCTCGTCTTGCCGAAGATATTGAGGCCGGCGGCGCGGCTCAGCGTGACGATCGGCGCGTCTTCGGCGGGTACGAAGTAGCGGTAGTGGCGGCTGCCGAGCGTCATCCGCAGGCCGGCGACCGGCGCGAGATCCTTGATCAGATAAGGCACGCCGGCAAGCGCGCCGCCCGCATCGCCGTTGTATTGGACGCCGCCGCCGGCACTCGCCGCATCGGCCGATGCGGACGCGGACGCGCGCTGGCGCGCGGCGTCATAGTCTTTCAGCACGAGCGCGTTGATCGCGGGATTGACCGCTTCGGCGCGGGCGATCGCGGTGTCCAGCAGCTCACGCGCGGTGACTTCGCGCTTGCGCACGAGTTCGGCGAGACCGATGGCGTCATGAGACAGATAATCGGATTGCACGACCGGCGCCCCCGCGGTTGAGTGTGTTGATCTGTACGTATGTACGGCGCCGGGATGACGTCCGTATTGAATGCCGGCCATGCTCTGCTCGCGCGCGCCGTGGCCGCCGGCGGCGGCATGGCGAATCACGCCGCCGCCGGTTCCCGCGAGATACGCGCGATGAAAAACAGCTTACAGATGCTCGCCGAGGAACGTCAGCGTGCGGCCGTGCGCGAGCGCGGCGGCGCGCGGGTTGTACGAATCGCGGTCCGTGCAGTTGAAGCCGTGTTCGGCGTTCGGATACAGATGGAATTCGACGTCGTTGCGACCGGCGAAGCGCTCCTTCACCTCGCCCACCGCCTCGACTGGAATACCGTGGTCGAGTTCGGCGTAGTGAAACTGCACCGGCACCTTGATCTTCGATGCTTCTTCGAGCCGGTTCTGGATGCCGCCGCCATAGTAGGACACGGCGGCGTCGATGGTGCCCTGGGCGGCTGCCAGATACGCGAGCCGGCCGCCGAAGCAGTAGCCGATCGCCGCGATCCTGCCTTTCACTTCCGGCAGCGCGCGCAGCGCCGCAGCGCTCGCGCCGATGTCCGCGACGGCGAGGTCGACATCGGTCTTCTGCAGGATCTCGATGCCCCGGTCGCGGTCGGCGCCCGTATAGGTCAGCTCCACGCGCGGCTGCGTGCGCCAGAAGATGTCCGGTGCAAGCGCGACGTAACCGTCCTGCGCATATTGATCGGCAACAGCCCGGATGTGGCTGTTCACGCCGAAAATTTCCTGAATGATGATGACGGCCGGACCCGATCCGCGCTTCGGCAGCGCGAGGTAGCCCTGAAAGCTGTCATTGCCGGCAGCAATGTCGATCCACTGGGAAGTCACGCTCACATCGATCTCCTTGAACGGGTTAAAGCCATGGCGGCAAAAGCGGGCGGTCAGTGTGCCACCAAACGCGGCCGGTTGCAGCCGCCCCGAACGCGCGGCGACGGACCGCCTGCCGAGCGCGCACGCGGGACCGGCGACGGCACGGCATGATCCGCGTCCCGATGACGAGATTCGCCGCTTTTGCGGAGTGATCGAAGCCGTGTGGGCGTATTCGAACCATTAACGGTAATGGCGGCACCCGCCTTTAGCGTAATCCGTATAGAGCAAACCCTCGTATCGCGCAAACCCGCGCCGGCTGTGCGTTTCCGTCGGCCGGCGAAGTTCCGGTTTAACGCGTGTGGGATAAACGCTATTAGTAGTGATCCCACTTTCTCAAAAAATTCCCGCAAATTAATTTGATGGCCTACACTTGCGCGCAAGTACGGGTAGCCGCCTGCCAAAAACAGACCGGCTGACGTACTGGCCAAGTGCATGAACGATGCAACCGGCGTGATCGTCCACGGGATGAAGACACGTGCAGGAAGCGGGGAACACAGGGCGATTACGTTGTTTTTGGGACCGAAACTGGAGACTTATATGAACATCAAGATTCAAAAGCTGTTGCCGATCAGCGCTGCGGCGATGCTGTTCGCAACGATGGCAACATCGGCTGCAGCCGACACGGTCGTCAAGATCGGTCACGTTGCGCCGCTGACGGGCGGTATCGCCCACCTGGGTAAGGACAACGAAAACGGCGCGCGTCTGGCGGTTGAGGAAATCAACGCAAAGGGCCTGACGATCGGCGGCCAGAAGATCAAGCTCGAACTGGATGCGCAGGACGACGCAGCTGACCCGCGTACGGCTACGCAGGTCGCACAGAAGCTGGTCGACGACAAGGTCGTGGCAGTCGTGGGCCACCTGAACTCGGGCACGTCGATCCCGGCATCGAAGATCTACAGCGATGCGGGCATCGTGCAGATCTCGCCGTCGGCAACGAACCCGGCTTACACGCAACAGGGTTTCAAGACGACGTACCGCGTCGTGGCGACCGATGCGCAGCAAGGACCGGCGCTGGCTAACTATGCAGCCAAGACCATGAAGATGAAGAGCGTCGCGATCGTCGACGACTCGACCGCTTACGGTCAGGGTCTGGCAAACGAATTCGAGAAGACCGCCAAGTCGCTCGGCCTGAACGTGATGTCGCATGACGCGACGAACGACAAGGCTGTCGACTTCCGCGCGATTCTGACGAAGATCAAGGGCGAAAACCCGGACGCGATCATGTACGGCGGCATGGATGCAACCGGCGGCCCGTTCGCGAAGCAGGCCAAGCAGCTTGGCCTGCGCGCGAAGGTGCTGGCCGGTGACGGCGTGTGTACCGACAAGCTGTCGGACCTCGCTGGCGACGCCACCGACAACATCGTCTGCTCGGAAGCCGGCATGGCGCTCGAGAAGATGCCTGAAGGCCCGGCGTTCCTCGCCAAGTATCAGAAGCGTTTCGGCCAGCCGATCCAGATCTACGCTCCGTTCACGTATGACGCTGTGTACATCATCGTCGACGCAATGAAGCGTGCGAACTCGACGGATCCGGCAAAGATCCTGGCAGCCATGCCGAGCACCGACTACAAGGGTGTGATCGGCGAAACCACGTTCGACTCCAAGGGCGACCTGAAGCACGGCGTGATCTCGCTGTACAACTACAAGGGCGGCAAGAAGACGCTGCTCGACGTAGTGAAGATGTAATACCGGCGTTCGACGTGAGCCAGGCTTGCCTGGTCTCACGCGAAGTCACGAAAGGCACGCGAAGCGCGAGTTTCGCGTGCCTTTTTGTCTGGTGCGGCAGTCAGATTTTCAGCCAGCGCAGCACCCTGGGGCCGGTGATCGCCACGAGCGCCGCGCACAGCGCGACCACCGAAAGGCCGAGCGGCAGGCTCGTCATCTGCGTGACGCCGCCGATCACAACCGGCCCGAGCAGCAATCCGAAGTATGCGAGCCCCGCGACGTGCGCGAGCCCTTCGGCCGCGTGGACGCCTTCGACGCGCGCGGCCGCCGCGAACAGCACCGGCATCATGTTCGCGAGCCCGAGGCCCATCAGCGTAAAGCCGGTTAGCGCGGCCACCGGATACGGCAGCAGCAGCGCGCCGATCATGCCGGCGCACGCGAGCGATGCGCTTGCCATGATCAGCTGCGGCGCGCCAAAACGGGCGCGCACGGCGTCGCCCGCGAAGCGCGCGGCGGCCATGCCGCCCGAAAACGCGGCATATGCCGCGCTGGCGACGGCCGGCGTCGACAGCACGACGTCGCGCATATAGACGGTCGCCCAGTCGTACATCGCGCCCTCGGCCACCAGCGCGATCAGCGCGATGCCGCCCAGCGCCCACAGCGCAGACGAGCGCCAGCGGTTCACGCGCGGCGTGCCGGCATCGGGCCGTTCGTGGTGCGGCACGTGCGGCAGCACGGCGGGACACGCGAGCACCAGCACCAGCGCGCACAGCCCGCCCGCGAGCAGCAGATGCACCGCCGGCGCCATGCCCCACGACAGCACCGCGCCGCCCACCACCGCGCCGGCCATCCCGCCCACGCTGAACACGCCATGCAGCGACGACATGATCGGCCGCGCCAGGGCTTCCTCGACCGCGCTGGCTTCGGCGTTCATCGCCACATCGAGCGTAGCCATCGCCGCGCCGAACACGGCCAGCACGACGAGCAACATCCAGTACATCGGCACGACGAGGATCAGCATGCCAGCAAACGACATCACCAGGCCGCCCGTCAGACACGCTCGCCGCGTACCGACGCGCGCGATCCATTTCGCGTTGGTCGTCATCGCGACGATCGATCCGACCGCGACGGCCAGCAGCGCAAAAGACAGCATGGCCGGATTCAGGTGAAAACGGTCGCGCACGGTGGGGACGTGGACGCCCCACGAGCCGTACATCATGCCGGCGACGAAGAAGAGCGCCATCGTTGCATGGCGTGCACGCTCGCGCGCGGCGTCCGGCAGAGTGCTGTGGGCGGCGGGCGGCGTAGCGAAAGCGGAAGGACGGTCGGACACGGAGTTTCCGTTCTGAAGAGAAAGCGCACTGAAAGCGAAAGGACGATTCTATCGAAGCAGCCGGGCCCACGTGCGAACCGGCTGAACTAATATCTACATCTACGTCGATTTGCCGGCGCGCCGGCGGTTTTCACGCCCCTTCCCGAGGTCGTCCGCTTGAATATTCCCGCACACGCGCCGCTGCATCTGCTTCATCAGGTGGCCATCGGCACCCTTGCCACGCACGCGCGTCAGCCTCAAGGGTATCCCTATCCGACCGTCCTGCCGTTCGCACCCGATGCGCATCACCGGCCGATGATTCTCGTCAGCCGGCTCGCGGAACACACGCGCAATCTGCAGGCCGACCCGCGCGCCGGGTTCCTGGTCGTGCACGCGCCCGAAGGCGATGTGCTGAACAGTCCGCGCGTCACGCTGCTCGGGACCTTCGAAGCGGTCGATCCCACGCCGGAACGCGTGCGGCGCTATCTGCGTTATCACCCGGACGCCGGACAGTATCTTGCGCTTGGCGATTTCACGTTCTGGCAGATGTCGCTGGAGCGGATTCGCTATATCGGCGGCTTTGGCGCAATGGGCTGGCTCGACGCGCGCGATCTCGATCCGCTCGATCCGCTTTCACCGGATGAAGAATCCGCGCTGACGGCGTTCTTCGACGACCACCCGGGACGTGGCGGCGAACTCGACCTTGCGGGTATCGACCGTTACGGCGCCGACCTGAAAATCGGCGGCCATCGCACGCGCTTTATGTTCGACGCGCCGAAAATGGATTCCGCGAGCTTGCACGACGCGCTGGCGGATTGCATCGAGCGCCACGCCGATTAAATACGTTGTTTCGGGAAAACACCTAAACAAGCGGTTTGAAGGTTAGTTCCCGCGCCGCTATTTATCTCGATGCCGGGTGAAGTTCTCATGATATGAAATGTTCCAGTTCGATATCCGGATTTATTTTCATGATTTGAGAGCTAATCCGGATATTCATGAGATGACTCGTAAACTCTTCTTCACCGAAATATGAATTGCCGCCAAATCCAGGTTCGTGAGCTAAAGGAGGTACGCAAGTATTCTGAAGCGGGCAATAATAATTTTCTTACACGGCTTTTCTCCCGTTTCTATTTTGTGTTAATCTCGCCAGCAAAATTCCGAGGCATGAACACGTACAAACTTGTACATACCGCGAGCAGGCAAAAGACCGGCCGCCAATTAACCGAACCACAAGGGAATCTATGTCTTCCTACAAGGAACTACTCGCTCAGCGAGAGAGGCTGGAAAAGCAGATCGAAGAAGCAAAGTCGCGTGAATATGCGGAAGTGCTGAACGAAATCAAGCAGAAAATGGCCGACTACGGCATTACGCTTGCCGAACTCGGCGGCGGTCGTGGAAAGGCTGCAAAGGTCGGCCGTCCGCGCGCTGGCGTCGCGCCGAAATATCGTGATCCGGATAGCGGCAGCACCTGGTCCGGCCGTGGCAAGCCACCACGCTGGATTGCAGGCAAAGATCGCGAAAAGTTTCTGATCGCACGATAGGCACATTCAGTTCCGACCGTTGCCGTGCAAGGTTTGAATCGCTAAACGATTGCCGCAACCGGGAAAAGCCGCGCTACCGCAAGGAGCGCGGTTTTTTATCGCCCGCGTTTTGATGCATCGCTCACATGCCACGCCGCCTGTCTCTTCCTGATGAGCGGAATACGAATGCTTCGTGTTTTTATAACCGGCTGATTTGAAAGGGAAATTTTTGATAATTAACTTTCCTGTCACGCGATGCCCGGTAAAATGAACGTGTTCAATATCCTTCTTCATCTGGTATGCCGCTCGCCGCCGTCGATCCTTCCGCGCAAAAGCATCAGGTTGCACGCCGGAGCACGTTCGTCAGTATTGTGCTCAATGCCGTACTGATGTCGCTCCAGATTGCGATTGGCGTGATTGCCCATTCGCAGGCGCTCGTTGCGGACGGCGTGCATTCGCTTGCCGATCTCGTTTCCGATTTCGTCGTGCTGCTCGCGAACCGGCATAGCGGCGCGAAACCCGACGCCGATCACAATTACGGCCACAGCCGCTATGAAACCGTGGCGTCGCTGTTTCTCGGCGGATTGCTGATCGCCGTGGGCGTCGGTATGTTGTGGCGCGCCGGAACGCGTCTCGCCAGTCTCGACGATATTCCGGCCGTCCATATGAGCGCGTTCGCCGTCGCGGCGGTGGTGCTCGTTTCGAAGGAAAGCCTTTTTCGCTACATGCTGCGCGAAGCGAAGCGTGTGCGCTCGGCCATGCTCATCGCCAACGCGTGGCACGCGCGCTCGGACGCGGCGTCATCGCTTGTCGTGGCGCTCGGCATTCTCGGGAGCCTCGCGGGCGTGCGTCTGCTCGATCCGATCGCGGCGGCGATCGTCGGCTTCATGGTTGCCCGCATGGGCTGGGTATTCGGCTGGGAGGCGCTCCAGGACCTGTCCGACCGCGCCCTCGACGAAGCCTCCGCCGACGACGTGCGCGCGCTCCTGATGGCTACGCCCGGCGTGCGCGACGTGGTCAACCTTCTGCGTGCCGACGAACACGCGACG
>CALFSF010000290.1 GCA_937917025.1 uncultured Paraburkholderia sp. | reverse complement strand
GACGCTCTACGACCACGCCGACATGGAGCCCATCATCGCGGCGGCGGCCCGGAGCCCCGTCGTGATCGACGAGGCCTATCAGCGGTTCGCGCCGCCCCACTGGCTGCCGCGCGCCGACCAGTTCGACAACGTTGTCGTGATGCGCACGGTGTCGAAACTCGGTCTTGCCGGTATCCGCCTCGGCTACCTGGCCGGCCGCCCGACGTGGCTCAACGAGATCGACAAGGTGCGCCCACCATATAACGTCAATGTGCTGACGCAGGCGGCCGCGAGCTTCCTGCTCGATCACATCGACGTGCTCGACTCGCAGGCCGCCGAACTGCGCGCGCAGCGCACGAAACTGGCCGGGGCCGTGGCCGCGCTGCCGGGCGCCGAAGTGTTCCCGAGCGCCGGCAATTTCCTGCTGGTGCGGGTGCCGGACGCGTCAATCCTGTTCGAGACGCTGCTGACAGCGCGGATATTGATCAAAAACGTGGGTAAAATGCACCCATTGCTGGCCAATTGTGTGCGTTTGACGGTCGGATCGGCCGAAGAAAACGCCCAGTTGCTCGCCGCATTGAAGCTCGTGCTGCATTGACCGCCAGGGTCCAGCGCACGTATTTTCGAAACATCCTCTTTCTAGTTCGATTCAAGGAATTCCCATGCGCCAGGCGGAAGTCGTTCGCAACACCAGCGAAACGCAGATCCGTGTGAAGATCAATCTGGACGGCACCGGCGTGCAGAAGCTCGCCACCGGCGTCCCGTTTCTCGACCACATGCTCGACCAGATCGCGCGGCATGGGTTGTTCGATCTCGACATCGAAGCGCATGGCGACCTGCATATCGACGACCATCACACCGTCGAGGACACCGGCATCACGCTGGGCCAGGCCGTCGCGAAGGCGATCGGCGACCGCAAGGGCATCCGTCGCTACGGCCATGCTTACGTGCCGCTCGACGAAGCGCTGTCGCGCGTCGTGATCGACTTTTCCGGTCGTCCGGGCCTCGAATTCCACGTGCCGTTCACGCGCGCGCGCATCGGCACGTTCGACGTCGATCTCTCCATCGAATTCTTCCGCGGCTTCGTGAACCACGCGGGCGTGACGCTTCATATCGACAACCTCCGCGGCCTGAACGCCCATCACCAGATGGAAACCGTGTTCAAGGCCTTTGGCCGGGCGCTGCGGATGGCCGTCGAGATGGACGAACGCGCGGCGGGGCAGATTCCGTCGACCAAGGGAAGTCTGTAAAAGACATACCGGACCGGCGGCGCTCTCGCGCGCCGGCTAGCGATGGATATCATCAAGTCGTTTATTTCGCTGCTGGCGCTGATCAATCCGGTCGGCGCCATCCCGTTCTTTTTGAGCCTCACCGCGCAGCAGTCGGACGCCGAGCGGCGCCGCACGATCCGTATCGCATCGATTTCGGTGTTCTGCGTGATCGGTGTGACGACGATGCTCGGGCAGCAGATCATCAGCTTCTTCGGCATCTCGGTGGGGTCGCTCGAAGTGGGCGGCGGCATCATCATGCTGCTGATGGCGATCAACATGCTGAACGCGCAGATCGGCAACAGCCGCTCGACGCCGGAAGAGCGTCACGAGGCCGAGCAGAAGGACAACGTCGCGGTCGTGCCGCTGGCGATTCCGCTTCTGACCGGGCCGGGTGCGATCAGCACGGTCATCGTCTATTCGGCCAGTTCACATCACTGGTACGACCGGGTTAGTCTTGTGGCTATCGGCGCGGTTCTCGCGGCGATCTGCTTCTTTTCGCTGCGGCTTGCCGAACCGATCGCGCGCTGGGTCGGCCGCACGGGGATCAATATCGGCACGCGGCTGATGGGGTTGATGTTGTCGGCACTGGCGGTGGAATTCATCGTCGACGGATTAAAGGCATTGCTGCCGAACTTGAGATGAAGACTTCAATTGCAATTGTGGATTACGGCATGGGCAACCTGCGCTCGGTGGCGCAGGCGCTGAAACAGGCCGCGCCCGAAGCGGACGTGGCGATCGTCGAGCGGCCGGAAGCGATCCGTTCGGCCGACCGCGTCGTGCTGCCGGGCCAGGGCGCGATGCGCGACTGCATGCGCTCGCTCGCCGAATCCGGCCTGCAGGACGCCGTGATCGAGGCGTCGCGCTCGAAGCCGCTGATGGGCGTATGCGTCGGTGAGCAGATGCTGTTCGACTGGAGCGCCGAGGGCGATACGCGCGGGCTCGGGCTGATGCCGGGCAAGGTCGTGCGCTTCGAACTCGACGGCCAGCTGCAGGACGACGGCTCGCGCTTCAAGGTGCCGCAGATGGGCTGGAACCGCGTGCGCCAGGCGCAGCCACATCCGTTGTGGGACGGCGTGCCGGACAACAGCTTCTTCTACTTCGTGCACAGCTATTACGTGGTGCCGGACGATGCCGCACATACGTCGGGCGAAACCGTGTACGGTGTGCCTTTTACGTCGGCGGTGGCGCGGGACAACATTTTCGCGACCCAGTTTCACCCGGAAAAGAGCGCCGACGCGGGTCTGCGCGTGTACCGCAACTTCGTGCACTGGAACCCGTGAACGCGTCCTGGCTTCCTCGCCGTCCATTGCGCCTTACCCGGCGCGCGGACGTCACGGCATCGGGCGAACCCCGCCCAATGCCGGCAAGGGCGCCGAAAGACTTGTACTAAACTAGCGAGACGGCGCCGATGCCTGCCTGCAGACCGGCGCCGACATTCCACTTCTTCCCAGACAACACCCGATTGCTATGCTGCTGATTCCGGCCATCGACCTGAAAGACGGTCAGTGTGTACGCCTCAAACAAGGCGATATGGACCAGGCGACGATTTTCTCCGAAGAGCCGGCGGCGATGGCCCGACATTGGGTCGACCGCGGCGCGCGGCGCCTCCATCTCGTCGACCTGAACGGCGCGTTCGCCGGCAAGCCGCGAAACGAAGACGCGATCCGCGCGATCATCGAGGAAGTCGGCGGCGAGATTCCCGTCCAGCTGGGCGGCGGTATCCGCGACCTGAACACGATCGAGCGCTATCTCGACGACGGTCTCTCCTACGTCATCATCGGCACCGCGGCCGTGAAGAACCCGGGCTTCCTGCAGGACGCCTGCACGGCGTTCGGCGGCCATATCATCGTCGGGCTGGATGCGAAGGACGGCAAGGTCGCCACCGACGGCTGGAGCAAGCTGACCGGCCACGAAGTGGTGGATCTGGGCCGCAAGTTCGAAGACTACGGCTGCGAATCGATCATCTACACCGACATCGGCCGCGACGGCATGCTCCAGGGCATCAACATCGAAGCGACGGTGCGCCTCGCGCGCGCGGTGAAGATTCCGGTGATCGCAAGCGGCGGGTTGTCGAACCTCGCCGACATCGAATCGCTGTGCGAAGTCGAAGGCGAGGGCATCGAAGGCGTGATCTGCGGGCGCGCGATCTATTCGGGCGACCTCGATTTCGCGGCCGCGCAGACACACGCGGACCGGCTGCGCGAATCCGACGACGCCTGAAGCGGGGGCGTCGTCTTCCGTGCGCCGCTGCCGGCGCGGACGGCTGAACACGCCGCCGCGATATCCGGCAACGGGGCACCCAGCCGCTCGCGGCGAGCGGCATCATCAGCGGCACTGGCAAGAATTTGCACGATCATGGCTCTAGCTAAACGCATCATCCCCTGTCTCGACGTCACGGCTGGACGCGTGGTCAAGGGCGTCAACTTCGTCGAACTGCGCGATGCGGGCGACCCGGTCGAAATCGCGCGTCGCTATGACGATCAGGGCGCCGACGAACTCACCTTCCTCGACATCACCGCGACCTCCGACCAGCGTGACCTGATCCTGCCGATCATCGAGGCGGTCGCGTCACAGGTGTTCATTCCGCTCACGGTCGGCGGCGGCGTGCGCGCGGTCGCGGACGTGCGGCGGCTGCTCAATGCGGGCGCGGACAAGATCAGCATGAACTCGTCGGCGGTCGCGAACCCGCAGCTCGTGCGCGACGCGACGGACAAATACGGCTCGCAGTGCATCGTCGTCGCGATCGACGCGAAGCGCGTGTCGCAGGAAGGTGAGGCGCCGCGCTGGGAAGTGTTCACGCACGGCGGGCGCAAGGCCACCGGGCTCGACGCGATCGAATGGGCCCGCAAGATGGCCGAACTCGGCGCGGGCGAGATCCTGCTGACCAGCATGGATCGCGACGGCACGAAAAGTGGCTTCGACCTGGCGCTCACGCGCGCGGTATCGGACGCGGTGCCGGTTTCGGTGATCGCTTCGGGCGGCGTCGGCTCGCTGCAGCATCTGGCCGACGGCATCACGGAAGGCCACGCCGACGCCGTGCTGGCCGCCAGCATCTTCCACTATGGCGAACACACTGTCGGCGAAGCCAAGCGCTTCATGGCCGATCAGGGCATTTCGGTGAGGTTGACGTGAACGCGTCCGCGAAAAACTGGCTGGACAGGGTCAAATGGGACGCGGACGGCCTCGTGCCGGTCATCGCGCAGGAAGTCACGACGAACGACGTGCTGATGTTCGCGTGGATGAATCGCGAAGCGCTCGCCAAAACCATCGAACTGGGTCGTGCCGTGTATTTCTCGCGCTCGCGCCAGCGCCTGTGGTTCAAGGGTGAGGAGTCCGGCCACGTCCAGAACGTGCACGAAGTGCGGCTCGACTGCGACGAAGACGTCGTGCTGCTGAAGGTCGAGCAGGTGTCGGGTATCGCTTGCCACACCGGCCGTCACTCGTGTTTTTTCCAGAAATTCGAAGGCTCGGCTGACGACGGCGAATGGGTTGCCGTCGAACCGGTGCTGAAAGACCCCGAACACATCTACAAATGACGCAATCCACGCAATCCACTCCCACGACGACCGATACGCTGCTGCGCCTCGCTGCCATCATCGACAGCCGCAAGGGTGGCGACCCGGACACGTCGTACGTCTCGCGCCTGTTCCACAAGGGCGACGACGCGGTGCTGAAGAAAATCGGCGAGGAAGCGACCGAAGTCGTGCTCGCGGCCAAGGACACGCGTCAAGGCGGCGCGCCGACGGCGCTGGTCGGCGAGGTGGCCGATCTGTGGTTTCATTGTCTCGTGATGCTGTCGCATTTCGATCTGGGCCCGGCGGAAGTGCTCGCGGAACTCGAGCGTCGCGAAGGCACCTCGGGCATCGAGGAAAAAGCCCTGCGGAAAAGCCGCGAGCGCGAGCAGAACGGCGACTAGGGCGGCGACCGGAGCCGCGGAGCCGCCCCAGGCGGGGATTGCAGCAGACGACCCGCGGCACGCGCCCGGCATGTGTCAGCGCCGGCCAGTTGAACTGAGAAGGAGACGCAGAGATGGAACAGTCGCAGGGCGGATACCCGCCTCCGTCTTACCAGAGCGCGACCGAAATCGATCGCCAGCGGAGTCTTCGCACGCTCACGCATATCCTGTACGGTCTCTACGCGATCTACTGGCTGACCGGCGGTCTGACCGCGCTGGTCGCGATCATCATTAACTATGTCAAACGGCCCGATGCGGCAGGAACGCCTTTCGAGGCGCACTTCGACTGGCAGATCCGCACCTTCTGGTGGGGGGTGCTCGGGCACGTGATCGGAATCGCGCTTTTCATCGTGCTGATCGGGGTGCCGATTCTGTGGGCTGTCGCGATCTGGATGTTGTACCGTATTATCAAAGGCTGGCTTTATCTTTACGACAACAAGCCATTGATAAATCCGCGCGCGTGGTTTTGACCGTATCCCGCTTTCTTGAAGCCACCCGCGTCAGCGTTTCACCACGATCATGAGCCACGACACTTCTAATTGCCTGTTCTGCAAGATCGCCGCTGGCGATATTCCGTCGACCAGGGTGCACGAGGACGACGAATTCGTCGCGTTTCGCGACATCCGTCCGGCGGCCGAAACCCATGTGCTGGTCATTCCGCGCAAGCACATCGACACGCTGTCGAACTGCACGCAGGACGATTCGGCCCTGCTTGGTAGAATGCTCGTACTGGTCGCGCGTCTTGCCGACCAGTTGGGCGTCGCGTACACCGGTGGCGATACCGGCTTTCGCACGGTCATCAATACCGGTCCCGGCGGCGGGCAGGAGGTGTATCACCTGCACGCGCACATTCTGGCGGGGCCGCGCCCGTGGCAGCGCATGGGGTGAGGGCAGCGCGGCCGCAATCGCGCTTCGCGGCGGGATTTTGACCGCGCACAATGGCGGGCTGGCAAAAAGTGGCGATCAGCAGGTTGCAATGTAATAACGCGGGCGTGCTGATCCATTCATAATGAAGCGAACGTGCGACCGGTGGTTTTCAGCGGTATCGTAGACATGGGGCGCGAGCGCTTCGAATCATGCCGCAAGGCAGACGGTGTTCGCCGCGAATGAGCGTACAGACGCGGCGGCGGGGTTAAGGAGAGTTTTCATGGGTTCGTTGAGTATTTGGCACTGGCTGATCGTGTTGCTGATCGTGGCGCTGGTGTTCGGCACGAAGAAACTGCGCAACATCGGTACCGATCTGGGCGGCGCGGTGAAGGGGTTCAAGGAAGGCATGAAGGAAGCTGAAACGCCCGCCGCCGATGCGCAGGCGCGCGAACTGCCGCGCACGGGCACCGTCGATGTCGACGCCAAGGAAAAAGCGCCGCATTCCGGCGACTCCCGCTAAAAACGCGGTAGCCCCGCACTGACGGAAAGCTCATTCCATGCTGGACCTCGGTCTAACCAAGATGGCGCTGATCGGCGTCGTCGCGCTGGTCGTGCTCGGGCCGGAGCGCCTGCCGCGCGTCGCACGCACGGCAGGCGCGCTGTTCGGGCGCGCGCAGCGTTATATCAACGACGTGAAGTCCGAAGTCACGCGTGAGATCGAGCTGGACGAACTGCGCCGCATGAAAACGGAGTTCGAATCGGCTGCCAGCGGCGTCGAGAGCACGATTCACGACAATCTGCGCAAGCACGAGTCCGAGCTGAACGACGCGTGGAATGCCGGCACGTCGGTATCGTCGAGTATTGCAGGCGGCGGGTCCGGATACGACGCGGCGTCCGCCGACGGCACGTCATGGCGCAGCACGATCACATCCACACCCAAACGCAAGAACTGGCGCGTCAAGCAGACGGCGGCGCCGGCGTGGTACAAGCGCGCCACCTTGCGTCGCACGCGCGTGCAGTCGGGCGCGGCGCGCGTCGCGCGGCACACGCCGGTGAGCCTGCGCCGTCCGACGCGCTTCTTCTGATGTCCCCAGCGAAACACTTCAACCGAGGGCCGGCGTGAGCGACCCCCAGCAAAACCAGGGCGAAGCCCCTGAAGAAACCTTCATCTCGCATCTGGTCGAACTACGCGATCGCATCATCCGGGCGGGCATCTCGGTCATCGTCGTATTTCTCGGGCTGGTCTACTGGGCGCCGGACATCTTCCGGCTGCTCGCGCGTCCGCTGATGCAGAACCTGCCCAAGGACGGCAAGATGATCGTCACCGACGTCACCGGCTCGTTCTTCGTGCCGATGAAGGTGACGATGCTCGTCGCGCTGGTGATCGCGCTGCCGTTCGTGCTGTACCAGATCTGGGCGTTCGTCGCGCCGGGGCTCTACCAGCATGAGAAGAAGCTCGTGACGCCGCTCGTCGGCAGCAGTTACGTGCTCTTCCTGTGCGGGATGGCGTTTGCATACTTCGTCGTGTTTCCGACGATTTTCCGCGTGATGGCGCACTACAACGCGCCGCTCGGCGCGGAAATGACGACAGATATCGACAACTACCTGAGCTTCGTGCTGACGATGTTCATCGCGTTCGGCGTGACGTTCGAGGTGCCGATCGTGGTCGTGCTGCTCGTGCGCATGGGCATTCTGTCGATCAAGAAGCTCAAGGAGATCCGTCCGTATGTGATCGTCGGCGCGTTCGTGGTTTCGGCCGTCGTGACGCCGCCGGACGTGTTTTCGCAGCTGATCCTCGCGGTTCCGCTGATCATCCTGTACGAAGCCGGGATCATCGCGGCGCGGTTGATCGTCGGCAAGCAGCCGGTCGCGAAGGAAGAAGAAAACTCGCCGACGAGCTAAGCCTTCAAGGCTCGCGCCCTCGTTGTAACGCCGGGGGCCGCGATCGCTAGCCGGAAAAGCAAAAAGGCAGCCCGTGCGGTTGCCTTTTTGCTTTCGTCCACGTGCGTGGCCCGGTCAGACCGGCCGGGAAGTCCGTTCAGGCGCGCGCTTTACCGGCGCGCCACCCGGCCAGCACGGCAGGTATCGCTCAACCGCCGTCGTCGCCCTGATCGTCGCTGTCGTCCGCGGGCTGCTTCGGCGGCGGCGGGCGTTTGCCGATCATCACGTCGACGTCCAGTTCCCTGTTCTTGCGCACGACATGAACCTTCGCGTTCGTGCCCGGCTTGATCTGCGCGATCACGTTCAGGAGACGCGTCGTGTCGGTGATGTCCTCGCCGTTCACGCTCACCAGAATGTCGCCCGGCTTGATGCCGGCCTTGTCGGCGGGGCCGCCCTGCAGCACGCCCGCGACGATCGCGCCCGATTCCTGCTTGAGCCCGAACGACTCGGCGATTTCCGGCGTGACGTCCTGCGGCTCGACGCCGATCCATCCGCGCGTCACCGAACCCGTCGTGATGATGCTTTCCAGCACGCTGCGCGCCGTCGAAACCGGAATCGCGAAGCCGATGCCGAGCGAGCCGCCCGAGCGCGAGTAAATGGCCGTATTGATGCCCAGCAGGTTGCCGTTCACGTCCACCAGCGCGCCGCCCGAGTTGCCCGGATTGATCGCCGCGTCGGTCTGGATGAAGTTTTCGAACGTGTTGATGCCGAGGTGATTGCGCCCGAGCGCGCTGATGATGCCCATCGTCACCGTCTGGCCGACGCCGAACGGGTTGCCGATCGCGAGCACCACGTCGCCGACGCGCGCCTGGTCCATGCGGCCGAGCGTGATCGTCGGCAGATCGGTCATGTTGACCTTGAGCACGGCCAGATCCGTCTCCGGATCGACGCCGATCACCTTCGCGTTCGTGGTGCGGCCGTCGGCGAGCGCGATTTCGATCTGATCGGCGCCGTCCACGACGTGCTGGTTCGTTAGAATGTAACCTTCCGGACTCACGATGACGCCCGAGCCGAGATTGGCCGCAGGTTGTTCCTGCTGTCTGCGGTTGTTGTTCCGGTCGCCGAAGAAGTAGCGAAAGAGCGGATCTTTCGCGCGCGGGTCGGGCGGAAGCGAGCCGTCCTTGCTGGAGAACACGTTGACGACGGCCGGCATGGCCTTGTGCGCCGCGTCGGCATACGAAGCCTGCGCGGGGCCGCTGCCCCCGCCGATGCCTGGCGCCACTTCGCGCAGGGCGACGATCGGTTCGGCGAGCTGTTTGCCGAACTGACCCTGGCGCTGCAGCCATTGCGGCTTGAGCGTCGCAATGATGAACATCAGCGCCAGCAGTACCGTCACCGCCTGGGCGAAGAACAGCCAAAAGCGTCTAAGCATCTGAAGATATTAGAGGTTTATATGGATCGGATCGAACTGGAATTGTACTTGAACAATCTTCTGCAAACCGCGAGGTTCAAGGACTATTGCCCCAATGGCCTGCAGGTGGAAGGGCGGCGCCGCGTAAAAAAGATCGCGACCGGCGTGACCGCGTCGGCGGCCTTTCTGGAGGCTGCGATCGAGTGGGGCGCGGACGCGGTTTTCGTCCATCATGGCTACTTCTGGCGCAACGAGCCGCCGCAGATCACCGGCCGCAAACATGCCCGCATCAAGCTGCTGATCCAGAACGACCTGAACCTGTTCGCCTGTCATCTGCCGCTCGACGACCATCCGGAATTCGGCAATAACGCGCAACTGGGCGCGAAAATGGGCTGGATCCCCGACGAAACCCGTTTCGGCGAAGGCAACCTCGGCTGGCTGAGCACGCTGCCGATGCCCATCACGCTCGCTCACTTCACCGCGCAGGTCGAGCAGACGCTCGGCCGCACGCCGCTCGTCCTCGGCGACCCGGACCGCGAACTGCGCCACGTCGCGTGGTGTACGGGCGCTGCGCAAAGCTATTTCGACGCCGCGATCGCCGCCGGCGCCGATGTCTTTCTCACCGGCGAAATATCCGAATCGACCACCCACACGGCAGCCGAAAGCGGCGTCGCGTTCCTCGCCGCGGGCCATCACGCGACCGAGCGCTTCGGCGTCCAGGCCATCGGCGCGCATCTGTCCGAGACATTCGATCTCGAGCATCTCTTTATCGATATCCATAATCCAGTCTGATTTCTGGTTAATTAGTGAACAAAAAGGCTGGATAACGGAGGGAACGCTTAAGAAACCACATAAAAATGGTTGCGATTTGTGCGGGAATACCCTGATTTATCAAAGACTTCGCACGCTTTTTGGTATTCGGCCCTTGTAAATGCCGACTCCATTCGAGCAAACTAGCGGCGGTAGAACTGGCTTGACGGAAAAATCCAACTCAGAAGTGGGGCGTGTGATGCGAGACAAGGAAGATGAACGCGTCGACGGCAGCCGTCGTACCTGGCTGATTGCGACGACCGTAGCAGGTGGCGTAGGTGGAGTTGCCACTGTAGTGCCCTTTGTTAGTTCGTTTGCACCATCTGAAAAGGCCAAGGCAGCAGGCGCCCCGGTCGAAGTCGATATCAGTAACCTGAAGCCCGGCGACATGATGACCGTGGCATGGCGGGGCAAGCCGGTGTGGATCATCAACCGCACCGACAGGATGCTTGCCGACGTCAAGAAGGCCGATCAGGAAGTCGCTGACCCGGACACCAAACACCCTTTCACGATGCCGGAGCCGGATTACTGCAAGAACGAATTCCGCTCCCGCGCCGACCGCAAGAACATTTTGGTCGCCGTCGCCGTGTGTACCCATCTGGGCTGCACGCCGACGCCACGCTTCCAGGAGGGCGCGCAGCCCAATCTTCCAGACGACTGGCCCGGCGGCTTCCTGTGCCCGTGCCACGGCTCGACCTATGACATGGCCGGCCGCGTCTTCAAGAACAAACCTGCTCCGCAAAACCTCGACATTCCGCCCTATATGTTCACGTCGGCGAATTCGCTCGTGATCGGCAAGGACGAGAAAGGAGAAGCGTAAATGGCGATCGAACACGAAGTGGAGACAACCGGGCTGGCCGGATGGATCGACCGCCGCTTCCCGATGACGGCGACGTGGAAAAAGCACGTCTCCGAGTACTACGCACCGAAGAACTTCAACTTCTGGTACTTCTTCGGCTCGCTCGCGCTGCTGGTGCTGGTGAATCAGATCGTCACCGGCATTTTCCTCACGATGAACTACAAGCCCGACGCGACGCTCGCGTTCTCGTCGGTCGAGTACATCATGCGCGACGTGCCCTGGGGCTGGCTGATCCGCTACATGCAC
>CALFSF010000289.1 GCA_937917025.1 uncultured Paraburkholderia sp. | reverse complement strand
CATCGTGGCGTGCTGCGCGTGGTCGTTCATGTCGAGCACGTGCGTCGCCACCGAGGGCGCGCCGCGCACGCGCAGATCCTGCGCGACGGCCTCGAGCCGGACCTCGTGCCGGCCGGTCAGGAAGAGGTTCGCGCCTTCCTTAGCCCAGCGCCGCGCGCATGCCACGGCAATGGCGGACGAGCCGCCGACGATCAGGATGTTTTTCATGGCTGTGTGGTCCGTTTCCAGAAGCGGGACATCAGGGCGGGATCGCGATTGCGTTCGAGTTCCTGCCACGCGGGGTACGCGGCGCGAAAATCCGCCCCGCTCATGTGGGCGTCCTTCGCCGGATACTGGCGGCCGCCCGCTTCGTTGACGATTGCGTCGAGCCGCGAAAAGAGCGCTTCGTTGCGGCGTGCGTGCTGCGGGAAATCCAGCGCCAGCGAGACGCCCGGCATTGGAAACGAAATCAGCCCCGGCGAAACCAGCGTGCCGCAGCGTTTCAGCACCGCGAGACACGAGCCGAGCCCGCTTTTTGCAATCGTCGCAAGAATTTCCTTCAGCGCATCGCGCGAAGCCGCCTCGGGGATCACGCACTGATGCTGCTGGAAGCCGCGGCGCCCGTAGATGCGGTTCCAGTTGCGCACGCCGTCGAGCGGATAGAAAAAGCTCGCGAAATCGACGCTCGCGTGCTCGACGCGCTGCGACTGCCGCCGGTAATAGAACGCGTTGAAGATTTTCAGCGTGTAGCGGTTCACCGGCGACCACGGCAGCACGAACGGCACGTTGCGCCGGCGCGCGCCTTTGATCGAGAAATCGCCGTCCGCCGCGTGATCGCCGGACATGTAGATGCCGCGCCCGAGCGCGTCGCCGCTCGCGAGGCAGTCGACCCACGCCACGCCGTATTCGTGACGCGGATCGAGTTCGCCCGAAAGCGCGAGGAATTCGTCGAGATGGGCAAAGCGGATGCTCGTCATCGAAATGCGGCCGGAGCGCACCGGCATCAGCTGGATTTCGACCCATTCGATGACGCCGGTCAGGCCGAGCCCGCTGATCGTCGCGCGAAACAGTCCGTCGTTCTCGCCCGGCGCGCATTCGGCCGGTTCGCGATCCGAGCGCAGCAGCGAAAACCGCCTGACGTGGCGTCCGAACGTGCCGCGCACGTGATGATTCTTGCCGTGGACGTCGTTGGCGACCGCGCCGGCGAGCGTCACGAACTGCGTGCCGGGCGTGACCGGCAGCATCCAGCCCCGCGGAATCGACAGTTCCAGCACCTCGCCGAGCGTCACGCCGGCTTCCGCGCGCAGGACACCGTGCTCCCAGTCGGCGCTGATAAAACGGCCGAGGCCGCGCATATGCAGGACGTGGTCGGTCGCCGCCAGACAGCTGTCGCCATAGCTGCGGCCGTTGCCGAACGGCAAGGTCGTGCCAAAGCGGGCGCGCGTGCCGTCCAGTTCGGCCTGGACGGCGTCTCGCCACGACAATGGATGACTGGATTGGGGCGCGTAGGGGTAATGCCCCCACGACTGGAGCTTCGACGCGCTCATTGGCTGCCACGATGGACGGTATGAGCGCATCCTGGCACGAAAAGGCCGCCCGCCGCGTGGGTTACCTCACAGACGGCGAAACCTCGTGGCGTGCGCGCCGCTCAATAGGTATCGAAGGCGCGCTGCAGCACGACCGGGCCGGCTGCGCCGGCGGCGAGCGCCAGCATCAGCAGCACGCGCGACTTGTACGGATTCAGCCCGTTCGCGGCGACAAAACCGAGCGTGTCGTCCGGCGCGGCGCCGTTGCGCATCACATGGCCGGCACCGACCCGCGACGCGCGCACGACGGCCACGCCCTGCGACACGGCGTCGGCGAGCGCCTGCTGGATCGATGCATGGATCGAGCCGTTCCCGGTGCCCGCGACCACGATGCCGCGCACGCCCGCCGCGACAAACGCGTCGACGGCCACGCGCGACGCGCCCGCGTAGCTCGTGACGATCTCGACGTCGGGCCATTGCGCGCCGATCACGAATTCGGTGGCGATCGTATGCGCGCGCACCACGCTGCGCTGAAACTCGACGCGTCCGTCCTGCACCCAGCCCAGCGCGCCGACTTCGGGCGACTGGAACGCGTCGACGGCGAACGTGCTGGTTTTCACGACGTCGCGCGCGCTGTGGATCCGGTTATTGACCGCGACGAGCACGCCCTGCCCGTGCGCCGCGGCGCTGGCGGCCACGACGACCGCGTTCAGCAGGTTCAGGGGCCCGTCGGCGGAGAGCGCCGTGGAGGGCCGCATGGCGGCGGTCAGCACGACCGGTTTCGTGCTCTTCACGGTGAGATGGAGCAGATACGCGGTCTCTTCGAGCGTATCGGTGCCGTGCGTGATGACGACGCCGTCGACGTCATCCGCGGCGAGCAGCGTGTTCACGCGTTGCGCGAGCGTGGTCCACAGCGCGAGCGCCATGTCCTTGCTGTCGATGCTGGCGACCTGTTCGGCCCGCACCCGCGCCACGCCCGCGAGCGCCGGCACCGCCGCGAGCAGCCGGTCGACGCCGATCACGCCCGCCTGATAACCAGCGGTATTCGTGGCGTCGGCGGCGGAACCCGCGATCGTGCCGCCCGTCGCGAGCACCGCAATGCGCGGCAGACTGTTTGACGGCACAGCGCCGGAGGAAGAAGAAGCGGAAGTATTCATGGCGGCGATTGTAAGCGATGCGCGGCGCGGCTCCGCGCTGCTTATCGCCGACCGCGCGGACGCGTTATTCCGCCATCGCCATCGCCGCCGGGAACGCCGCCGCCAACGCCAGTCAGGCCGCCTCGCGCAACTGCGCCGCGATTTCCGTTTCGTTCAGCTGCGGCGCGAACATTTCGATCAGCCGGTACGCGTACGCCCGCAGGAACGCGCCCTTGCGCAGACCGACGCGCGTCGTGCTCGCCTCGAACAGGTGCTGCGTGTCGAGCGCGACGAGTTCCGTGTCGCGTTTCGCGTCGTAGGCCATCGCCGCGACGATGCCGATGCCCATGCCGAGTTCGACGTAGGTCTTGATCACGTCGGCGTCGATCGCGGTCAGCACGACGTCGGGCATCGCGCCCGCCTTCGCGAACGCCTGGTCGATGTGCGAGCGGCCCGTGAAATCCTGATCGTAGGTGACGATCGGGAATTCGGCGATTTCGTCGAGCGTCAGGTTCGACCGGCCGACGAGCGGATGGTCCTTCGGCACCACCACCACGTGATGCCACGAATAGCACGGGAACGTGACGATGTCCGGATAGCGGTCGAGCGCCTCGGTCGAAATCCCGATGTCCGCCTCGCCGTTGATGATCATCTGCGCGATCTGCTGCGGGCTGCCCTGACGCAGCGCGAGATGCACCTTCGGGAATACTTCCGTGAACTGGCGGATCACCTTTGGCAGCGCGTAGCGCGCCTGCGTGTGCGTGGTGGCGACGACCAGATGGCCGCTGTCCTGATCGGCGAACTGACGCGCGACGCGGCGCAGGTTCTCCGCGTCGAGCAGCATCCGCTCGATCAGCTGATGCACCGCCTTGCCCGGCTCGGTCAGCCCCGTCAGCCGCTTGCCGCGACGGATGAAAATGTCGACGCCGAGTTCGTCCTCGAGGTCCTTGATCTGTTTCGACACACCCGACTGCGACGTGTACAGCACGTTCGCGACTTCGGTCAGGTTCATGTTCTGGCGCACCGCTTCGCGCACAAAACGCAGTTGCTGGAAATTCATGTTCTCGTCCCGGGTTGAACCGAAGTCAAATTGGGTTGATTCGTGTGCAGGAGTGCGTGCCCGGTTCCCCGATCACGGCGCGGGAAACACGCGCAGCGCGCGCGGCACGGCCGTCACGCCGTCGCCGACATTGAGCCGCAACTCACGCCACGTCTCGCGATCGAGCTCGGCTTCGAGCACGCGGCCTTCGTGTCCCTCGAGCTCGACGCGCACCGAACCGCCGAGCGTCACGACCCGCCGCACGCCGACCGTGATGCCGTCGCGATGGCTGTCCGCGCTCGGATACAGCGCGAGATCATGCGGGCGCACATACGCGAACGCCGGGCCTTCGAAGCCCGCCGCCACGGAAACCGGCAACGCCGCGCCGTCGACCACGAATCCGCCGCCATCCACCTTGCCGTGCAGACGGTTCGCCGCGCCGAGGAACTCGTACACGAATGATGTCTGCGGATGGTCGTACACGTCCTGCGGGCTGCCGACCTGCTCCACGTGTCCGCGATTCAGCACGACGATGCGGTCGGCTACTTCGAGCGCCTCTTCCTGGTCGTGCGTGACGAAGATCGTCGAGATGTGCAGGTCGTCATGCAGACGCCGCAGCCAGCTGCGCAACTCCTTGCGCACCTTCGCGTCGAGCGCGCCGAACGGCTCGTCGAGCAGCAGCACTTTCGGCTCGACAGCAAGCGCGCGCGCGAGCGCGATCCGCTGACGCTGGCCGCCCGACAGTTCCGACGGAAAGCGTTGCGCGAGCCAGTCGAGCTGCACGAGCTTCAGCAGTTCATGCACTTTCTCGCGGATCACCGCTTCCGACGGCCGCTCCTTGCGCGGCTTGACCCTGAGACCGAACGCGACGTTTTCGAACACCGTCATATGACGGAACAGCGCGTAATGCTGGAACACGAAGCCGACCTGACGCTCACGCGCGCCGACCGCGGCGACATCCTGGCCTTGCAGCACGACCTGACCGGCGTCGGCGTATTCGAGCCCGGCGATCACCCGCAGCAGCGTGGTCTTGCCACACCCCGAAGGCCCGAGCAGCGCGACGAGTTCGCCCGGCGGAAAATCGAGCGACACGTTGTCGAGCGCGGTGAAATCGCCAAAACGCTTCTGCAGGTTACGAACGGTGATGCCCATGTGCTGCTCTCCTTACTGAACCGGACGGCCGGCCGCATGCGACGGCGCCGGCGACAGGGTGACGGGGCCGGCGTGCGCGGGTACGGCCCGCGCATCGACCTGTTCCGCCGACAAATGACGTTCCGCGAGCAGCTTCAGGGCCAGCGTGACGAGCGCCAGCAGCGCGAGCACGGAGGCCACGGCGAACGCCGCGGAAAAGTTGTATTCGTTGTAGAGAATCTCGACGTGCAGCGGCATCGTGTCGGTCTGCCCGCGAATATGGCCCGACACCACCGATACCGCGCCGAACTCGCCCATCGCGCGCGCGTTGCAGAGAATCACGCCGTACAGCAAACCCCAGCGGACGTTCGGCAGCGTGACGCGGCGAAACATCTGCCAGCCCGATGCGCCGAGCACGTGCGCGGCTTCTTCCTCGTCGTTGCCCTGCGCCTGCATCAGCGGAATCAGCTCGCGTGCGACAAACGGAAACGTGACGAAGATCGTCGCGAGCACGATGCCCGGCACGGCGAAGATGATCTGCACGTTGTGATCCTGGAGCCACGGCCCGAACCAGCCCTGCGCGCCGAACATCAGCACGTAGACCAGACCCGAGATCACCGGCGACACCGAAAACGGCAGGTCGATCAGCGTCGTGAGGAGCGCCTTGCCGCGGAATTCGAACTTCGCGATACACCACGACGCGGCGAGTCCGAACACGAGATTCAGCGGCACGGCGATCGCCGCGGTGATCACAGTGAGCTTGATGGCCGACAGCGCATCCGGATCGGCAAGCGCCTCGAAATAGAAGCCGATGCCCTTGCTGAACGCCTGATAGAACACCGCCGCGAGCGGCACGACGAGAAAGAGCCCGAGAAACAGCAGCGCAATGCCGATCAGCAGCCAGCGCACGGCGCGCCTTTCCGTCACCGGATCGGGGCGGCGGCGCACGGCCTCGGCCCTGGGCGGATTGTTGGGGACTGTCGTCACGGAATCGCGGCTCATTGCGCACCTCCGGCGACGACAGCGCCCGCGCTGTTCGCATGCGACCCCGGCGGCACCGCCGGCCCGGACGCACCGCGGCTCGTACGCCGTTGCAGATACCACTGCAGCGTGTTGATCAGCAGCAGCATCAGGAACGACACGACCAGCATGACAACCGCCAGCGCCGTCGCGCCCGCATAGTCGTACTGTTCGAGCTTGGTGATGATGAGAAGCGAGGTGATTTCAGATTTCATCGGCACGTTGCCCGCGATGAAAATCACCGAGCCGTACTCGCCGAGCGCACGGGCGAAAGCCAGCGCGAAGCCCGTGAGCAGCGCGGGGAAAACGGAGGGCAGCACGACCCGGCGAAACGTCAGCCAGCGCGACGCGCCGAGGCAGGCGGCCGCTTCTTCCTGTTCGCGCTCGAATTCCTCCAGCACCGGCTGCACGGTCCGCACGACGAACGGCAAGCCGATGAACGTCAGCGCGACCAGCACGCCCGCCGGCGTGAACGCGACCTTGATGCCGAGCGGCACGAGAAACTGTCCGAGCCAGCCGTTGCCCGCATACACGGCGGCAAGCGAAATGCCGGCCACGGAGGTCGGCAGCGCGAACGGCAGATCGACGACGGCATCGACGAGGCGCCTGAAAGGAAACGTGTAGCGCACCAGCACCCACGCCACCAGAAAGCCGAACACCGCGTTGATCAGCGCGCCGCCGAGCGCGGCGAAGAACGTCAGCCGGTACGACGCGAGCACGCGCGGCGACGTCACGGCGCGCACGAACTGCGCCCAGTCGAGCGTCGCGGTTTTCAGAAAGGTCGCCGCAAGCGGAATCAGCACTATGAGGCTCAGATACGCCACGGTGATGCCGAGTGTCAGGCCGAAGCCGGGCAACGCGCTCGGCTTGCGGAAGGTCAACGTCGTCATGCTGGATGCTCGTTCGGGGTTAAAACCGCGTTCAGTACATGCTCGAGACATGCGAAAGCGGATTTAGCCGGGTTGAAACTTCGGGGTCTATCTGGCCAGAAAGGCGCACCCGACGGGCGCGCCTTTCTGGCCTTGCTACTCAAACCTCACCCGTCGCCACATGGCTTCACTGCGGCTGATAGATCGAATCGAAGACGCCGCCGTCCGCGAAGTGAGTCTTCTGCGCGTTGGCCCAGCCGCCGAAGCTGTCGTCGACGGTATAGAGCTTCAGCTTCGGAAACTTCGCCGTCAGCGCAGCCGGCACCTTGTCCGAACGCGGCCGGTAGAAGTTCTTCGCGGCGATCTCCTGGCCTTCCTCGCTATACAGGAAGTTCAGATACGCCTCGGCCAGCTTGCGCGTGCCGTGTTTATCGACCACCTTGTCGACCACCGCGACCGGCGGTTCGGCGAGGATGCTCACCGAAGGCACGACGATCTCGAACTTGTCCGCGCCGAATTCCTTGATCGACAGGAACGCTTCGTTTTCCCACGCGATCAGCACGTCGCCGATATCGCGCTGCACGAAGCTCGTCGTCGCGCCGCGTGCGCCGGAGTCGAGCACGCCTGCATTCTTGTAAAGCTTGCCGACGAACTCCTTCGCCTTCTGGGCGTTGCCGCCCGGCTGATGTTCGGCATAGGCCCACGCGGCCAGATAGTTCCAGCGCGCGCCGCCCGATGTCTTCGGGTTCGGCGTCACGATCGACACGCCCGGCTTCACGAGGTCGTCCCAGTCCTTGATGTGCTTCGGGTTGCCCTTGCGCACGAGAAACACGATCGTCGACGTGTACGGCGACGCGTTGTCCGGCAGACGCTTCTGCCAGTCCTTGTTGATGAGCCCCTTCGCAGCGAGCGCGTCGATGTCATAGGCAAGCGCCAGCGTCACCACGTCGGCCTGCAGCCCGTCGAGCACCGAGCGCGCCTGGGCGCCCGAGCCGCCATGCGACTGCTTGAACGTGATCTGCTCGCCGGTCTTCGCCTTCCATTCCTTGCCGAACGCCTGATTGACGTCCTGATACAACTCGCGCGTCGGATCGTACGAGACGTTCAGTAACGTCGTATCCGCGGCGTGCGCCTGAGCGGCGAAACCGGCCGCTGCCGCGACGCCCAGCGCGAGCGCCGTGACGATTTTTCGTGTCCTGCCTGCCAGCCCCGTGCTGATGCTCATTCCAGATTCTCCGGTTTGTTCTTTCGTTATTGCGGCGTGTGTGCGTTGCTTTGCATCGATTGGAGGCCAGTCTATCGAACGGCCTTCATCATTAAAAATAATTGTTCTTCATTTTTTAATACTCAAAAGTGGTAACGACCGCCCGGCGTGGTGTTGCGACGTTAATCCGGACGTCATAGCGCCGAAAATCGCCGTTCCGGCAGCCCTGGTCCGGCGGAACTTAAAGTAAAGCTTGAAATGCGGCGGCTACTGTATAAAAATACAGTCACCTGTTCATCCATACAGTGGCGCCATGACCAAACTCACCGCACGACAGCAGCAGGTTTTCGATCTGATCCGCCGGGCGATCGAACGCACCGGCTTTCCGCCCACCCGCGCGGAGATCGCGGCCGAACTGGGTTTCAGCTCGGCGAACTCGGCGGAGGAACATCTGCGCGCGCTGGCGCGCAAGGGCGTGATCGAGCTTGCAGCGGGCGCCTCGCGTGGCATCCGCCTGCTATCGGGTTCCGATGACAGCCCCTATCAGTTCACGCTGCCGCACTCGAGCATCATGCAGCTGTCGCTGCCGCTGATCGGCCGGGTTGCGGCCGGCAGCCCGATCCTCGCGCAGGAACATATCTCACAGCATTACGCCTGCGACCCGGCTCTCTTTTCGAGCAAGCCGGACTACCTGCTGAAGGTGCGCGGGCTGTCGATGCGCGACGCCGGCATCTTCGACGGCGACCTGCTCGCCGTCCAGAAGAAGAGCGAAGCGAAAGACGGGCAGATCATCGTGGCCCGGATTGGCGACGACGTCACGGTCAAGCGCCTGAAGCGCCGGCCGGACGGCATCGAACTGATCGCCGAGAACCCCGATTACGACAACATTTTTGTTCAGGCCGGCAGCGGGGAATTTGCGCTCGAAGGCATTGCGGTCGGGCTGATCCGCCCGACTGAATTCTGAACTTCGCCTGGAGAGTTTCATGGAACGCCTTGCCCGCCTGCTCCCTTTCCGTCCGTTCGGACGCCTGCGTCATCTGCGCAACCTGGTGCCGTGCGGGGCGCTCGACGTCCTCCGTGCGCCGTCGCTCTTCGAGCGCGACGCAACGGCGGAAGCGCCCACGTTGCCGTCCGCGATGCCAGCGTTTGCGCGTGTCTCGCTGAACTCGGGGCTAAACGCGGAGCCGGGGCGTCGCGCGCCGGTGCGTGTGTATCACGGGCCGTCGCGACTCATCATGGTGGGAACGGTCGACGCGGTCTGCAGGATGATCGATCGCTGCATCGCCGAGGAAAGCGCGGCGCTGCAAGGCGCGCTGTTCGAGTAACGAAAGAGGGAGACAACCGGAGGCGTGCGAGAATGGTTTCCTGCAGGGTGCCGCGGTATGGCGCACTGCAAGGGATCGTTTTCCGCCTTGTTGCGGTCAACGTTAAATGACGTTTAACGAAGAGTCGCAACTTATGAGTGTTTCGGTTCCCGTACGAAATCGACGGCGCGTCCACGCGTTCGTGATGACGGTCGTGGTTGTCGCTGTCATCGCCGCGCTGGGGTATGGTTATGCGTCACCTTACGTCGCGCTCGATCGCCTCAAGCAGGCGGCCGACGCCCGCGATGCCGAAACGGTCAATGAATACGTCGACTTTCCGGCACTGCGCGACAGCCTGAAGCAACAGGTCACCGGCCTGCTCGCGCGACGGCTCGATACGCAACACAACGGCAATCCGCTTGCCGCGATCGGCGCAATGATTGGCGTGGCGTTGATTGGTCCGCTGGTGGATGCGTATGCGACGCCAGATGGCGTCGCCGCCCTGCTGAACGGCATGCCGCCGCGCGGCGAACCCGGCGAACGGCCACCGGAGCCGGCCGGCCCGGCGATGAACGGCGCAACGGGCGGCCCGACGGACGCGCCGCCCGCTGCAACAGCAACGGCGCCCGCTCCTTCCGCCGCCTCGACCCTGGTTCAGCAGACGCCGCCCCAGCCGCCGCAAACGACAACCGGATATCGCGGGATCAACGAATTCGTCGTCACGTACCGGCACGGCGTCGGCGATACGCGGTATTCGGCGATCCTGCGTCGCGATGGACTCTTTTCGTGGAAGCTGTCCGCCGTCGATCTCGACGACTGAACCGCGTCGTGCGGCCCCGAGATCGGGTGAAACCTCAGGCAGCGGCCTGTTGCTGCTCTTCCACCGACGAACAGGCGACGAGGATGCTGCACGAGACGCGGTCCAGCAGCGGCGTGTTGCCCGCGCCCATCCACCATCGCGAAAGACCGGTGCGGCATCGATGGCCGACCACGACCAGGTCGACTTGCAACTGGTTCGCCAGACTGGCGATTTCGTCGATTGGATGCCCGAACGCAAAATGCCCGTGCGCCTGAACGCCGCGTTCGGTGAGCCAGCTCACGCCTTCCTGGAGAATCTCGCGGGCGGTGTCCTCGAACCGGCCGCACGCGACATCGGTGAGGAGGCCCGCGCTCTGCGCGATGCTCGAGCGCATGTCGACGACCGACAGCAGGTGCGCTTCGGCCTTCAGGTCCAGTGCAAGGTCAGCACCGCAACGCAGCGCCTTGCGCCCTTCGCGCGAGCCGTCGTAGCACAGCAGGATTTTTTTGTAGCTCGCCATGGTCATCTCCCATCCGCGTCGATCGCGGCTTCGGTTCAATCATGGTGCGCCGCAATTCAGGTTGCAAGAGATGGAAAACGCCAGGTGCGTCCCCACCGTATTTGATGCCTTGCCGCAGTGCAAAAGACGCCCCGTCACGGCCTCATGACACCCGACGCGTCGCCAGCGATGCCCTTAGAATAGCCTGCCCTCGCCGCGCAGGCGTCGCAACCCTCGCAGGACGCTTTCAACGCAGGTTCGAAACGAACGGAGCAGGTCTCGCCCCATGTCAGCAGTCGCAATCGAATTCGAAGACGTGAAGAAGCACTATGGAAATAAGACCGTCGTCGACGGCCTCTCGTTCCACGTGCGCGCCGGCGAGTGTTTTGGCCTGCTCGGCCCGAACGGCGCTGGCAAGACGACGACCCTGCGCATGCTGCTCGGCATCGCCGCACCCGATGCGGGCACGATCCGTCTTTGCGGCGAGCCGATTCCGTCGCGGGCGCGTTACGCGCGCATGCGCGTGGGCGTCGTGCCGCAGTTCGACAACCTCGATCCCGATTTCACCGTCCGCGAGAATCTGCTGGTGTTCGGCCGCTACTTCGGCCTGAGCGCGGCGCGAACGCGCGAACTCGTGCCGTCGTTGCTCGAATTCGCGCGGCTCGAAAGCAAGGCCGATGCGCGCGTCGGCGAACTCTCGGGCGGCATGAAGCGGCGCCTCACGCTGGCCCGCGCGCTCGTCAACGATCCCGACGTGCTGATCATG
>CALFSF010000288.1 GCA_937917025.1 uncultured Paraburkholderia sp. | reverse complement strand
CGTCGGTGCGTCTGTACCTGCCGCGCGCCGAGGCCGCGCCGCAGATCGCGCGCCCCGAGGATCCTGGTGCGGACAACCCGGCAGCCGGGCGCCAGGGCTTGCGGATTCTGCTCGTCGACGACAACGAGGAAGTCTCCGCCGGCACCGAAGCGTTACTGCAGATGATGGGCCACGAGATCACCTGCGTCTTCAACGCCGACGCCGCGATGCGTCTTTTCGACGAAGCGCGCGCGAAGCAGGCCCGCACCGGCGAGGCGCTGCCGTTCGATCTCGTGATCTCGGACATTCACATGCCGGGCGCGATGAACGGTATCGACCTTGCTGAAGCCGTACTCGCGTTCGAAACGAAGCTGCCGGTGATTCTCGTGACCGGTTACGCCGAGGAACTGGAGCGGGCGCGGCGCGTCGACGTGCGCGTGCTGTCGAAACCGTTCGATATCGTGCTGCTCGACAAGATTCTGCAGACCATTCAGGGCACGCTCTCGCCGACGCATCCCGCCGCGTAGTTCCATCGGAACGGCCGCCATGCGTTGCGCAGTGCTAATTACGCGGCGGTTGTAAAAAGCGCGCCGGCACTGGATCAGGGCGGCATCCCGGCACTCGTCGCGACCCGTGCGCGCTCCTTCGCGCGGGGACGTTCGCCGACCCGGCATGATCGTTGCATTCTCTCTGCTGAGTGGGCAGCGGCGCATCTCGCGCCGCGCGATCCGGACGCACCGGAGCGGGCCCTGTAAAGACGGAGGGAGGCAACCATGCGACACACCGTGATCGGGTTATTCGACACCTACACCCAGGCCGAGGATGCGCGCGACACGCTCGTGCAAACGGGTTTCGCCCGTACCGACATCGAACTGCAGGCCAATCCTGTCACGCCATCGGGCGCCGGCAGCGATCCAGCCGCCGAACCGGAGGCCGGCCAGGGTTTCATGGCCAACATCGAGCGGTTCCTGGCGAGCCTGTTCGCTTCCGGGCCGCGCGCCGCCGATCCGGCCACGACCGCGCGCTATACCGATGCCGTGCGTCGCGGTGCCGTGCTGGTCTGTGTGAGCGCGGCGAGCGAATCGCACGCGGAACTCGCGCAGCGCACCTTGGCGAAACTCGGTGCGCTCGACATCGGCGAACGAGCGCCAGCGTGGGATTCACCGATGGTGGATACGACCACCGCGCGCGACCAGTCGATGCTCGACGAACTCGGGATCGGCTCGGCGGGTGCGATGCCGCCGCCGCTCTCCCCTGTTGCGCCGGTGTCTTCTGCCTCGCTGGATCATCCGGCGACAACGCGTCCGGTGAGCGAGCCCGTTCCGCAGACACCTTCGGCGGCAGAACGGCCGGAGCTCGATCCGCTCGATCCGCTCGATCAGGTCGACCCGCTGCGCGTCGAGGCGCGCGATCATGCGCCGCTAAGCGGCACACCTTCGAGCTACGAAACGCCACAGCCATACGACGACGCGACACGTGCGGTCTCGACCGCCGCGGCGCCCGGATCGGGCGCGTATATGGCGCCTGCCGCGCCCGCAACCGGCGCAGGCCTTGGCGGCGCGCCGATGCCGGATGAGTTTCTCGAATATGAAGAGGACTTCCGCGGCCATTACGACGAAGCGTACGCGGACGAAGGCGCACGCTATGAAGACTACTCAGGCGCGTATCACTACGGTGCGAAGATGGGCCAGGACATCCGTTACCGCGACCGGCAGTGGGACGATATCGAACCCGAAGCCCGTCGCGACTGGGAAACCACCCCGCACGGCGACACGTGGGAACGCTTCAAGGCGGCTGTGCGTCACGGCTGGGATCGCGTGACCGGACACCATCACGTTTAGGTTTGTCGAGTTCGTCCGGCGTATAGCGGGCACGCGGCGCATCTTTTTCCGGAAGCGCCGCTTTTTTCGCCGCGAGGTCCTGCCGTCTCGCTACAACCGGTGGATCGGCGGACAGCAACGCCTATCGCACCCCGCCGTGGGTTTTAACCCACGCGACATAGCGATCGACAAACGATTGCAGGAATTTGCGCGTGTCGTCGTTGAGGATCTTGCCGTTTTCGTCGATCGCGGCCGGATTGTGCTTGATGAACATCTCGGGCTGGCCGAGCGTCGCGACATCGAGATACGCGAGCACGTTGCGCAGATGCTGCTGCGCGAGTGCCGTCCCGGTTGCACCCGGCGACGTGCCGGCGACCGCACCCGGCTTGTTGCCCCAGGCGCTCTTGCCCCACGGCCGCGAGCCCCAGTCGAGAGCGTTTTTCAGCACGCCGGGAACCGACCGGTTGTACTCGGCCGTCACGAACAGCAAACCGTCGGCCGCCTGGATTTTCTGCTTGAACTCGCGTGCCACTGGAGGGTAATCCGCGTCGTAATCCTGGCTGTACAACGGCAATCCGCCGATATCCACGAAGTCGAACGAAAAATCGGCCGGCGCGAGCGAGACCAACGCCCGGGCCAGTTGCCTGTTGGTCGAATCCCGACGCAAGCTGCCTACGATAACCGCGATCTGATAAGTCATCTTCGTTTCCCCAGGTGGAGCGCGCAGCGCGCGAAAAGGTCTCGATGCTCAATCATAGGTGGTCAACGCGGACGATGGAGACAGAAAGGAAAGCGTCCCGGACACGACCGCGTCACGGCTTGCGGTGGATAACTCATCGAGCATCGGAGATATCCACAGTTTTGTTGAACAACCTTGTGGATAAGTGAGCCGCAAACCTTGCCCATCAAGGAAACCGCCCGGCATCTATTTCCGCACGCCAAAATCGCGGCGCGGTCAATGCCGAAAGCGAACCGGAATGAACCTCGGCGGGTGCGGCGACATCGAACTTTTGTGGTTTCTGGTTTTTTCAAGTGGAGAGCGTCATGACATTGAACTACGCGGGCAAGTCACACGATGAAGCTGTTGCAGCACGCAAGCACAAGGAGCAGAAATCGCAGGAACAGGCGGGCGGCGATATGGCGGTCGAGGGCACCGAAGGCGATGCCGAACACAGCAGCGGCGAACTGTCGGAGCGCGGCAAGGCGGTATGGCGGCAGGGAAGCGGAATGGACGGCGGCGGCAAGGTGTAACACGCGTTCTGCCTGCATCAGGGCTTGTAACCGGGCTCGTGGCGGGGGTCCGGGTGACCGGGTGCGGGGCGTTTTGCCGGGTCGGAAGATCATGTGCAAGCAATCTGTCATAAAGCCGCCGTTCACGCGACCAGAGCGGGATGACTGAAAATCGGGCCGCCATTCGCGACGCGTCGAATCTTGTCCTGCGGCACGGCGACGTGCGGGAGAATGACAGGCGAACCCGCTCGCGGCTGCGCCGGTTGCAGTAGAAATGCTGTGCGAGCGGAACCGAAGTCCGCTGCATGCGGTTATGCTGTCGGGCCGCGTCCTGAGCCTGGCCCCGCAGCGAGCCCGCGTCGGCACCCATCCGTCATCGCACATGCACACATGAACCCGATCGATTCCGCCGACCGCGGCAACAGCAGGCATGCATTCACATCGCCGATCACTGGACAAAGACCGTCGTCTCCTATCCCGGGCGCTGCTGCCACGCGCTCCGATGCGCGTTGCGGATGCGCGGCCAGGCGGGTTCGCGTGGGGGGCGCCCTCCATCGGGAGGGGCGCGTATGACCGCCCCGCTGCATCCCGCTTTCGACGATCCGGCCTATCTGACGCAGCTGCGCCGCGACCTGCTGCGGTTTGCACGGCTGCAGCTCCGCGATGCCGCGGCGGCGGAAGATGCCGTTCAGGAGGCGCTCGCCGCCGCCTGGACCCACGCCGATCGTTTCGAGGGGCAGTCCGGGCACAAGACCTGGGTGTTCGGCATTCTGCGTCACAAGCTCGTCGACACGTTGCGCGCGCGGCACCGGACCGTGAACCTGTCAGCGCTCGAATCCGAACTCGACGACGAAGCCGTGCTCGACCGGGAGCGGTTCAAGGAGAACGGGCACTGGTCCGCGCAGGCCAAACCGCGACCGTGGCCGACGCCCGAAACAGCGTTACGTCAGCAGCAGTTCTGGGAGCTGTTCGAGATCTGTCTCGACCATCTGCCGGAAAACATCGGACGCGTGTTCATGATGCGTGAGTTCCTCGAACTGGAGACGGCCGACATCTGCGCCGAGCTTCAGATGACGGCAAATCACTGCAGCGTGCTCATCTACCGTGCGCGGCTGCGGTTGCGCACCTGCCTCAGCGAGAAAGGCTTTTCCAGCGAGGACGTCAATGGGCAAGTGTAAGCACATCACGCGACTGTTATCCGACGCACTCGACCGTCCGCTGACAGCCGGCGAGTGGATCGCCATCGGCGTGCATCTGCCGACATGCAGCGGCTGCCGCAACTACCGGCGACATATCAGGCTGCTGCGCGCGGCGTCGCAGGAAATCAACGGCACCGCCCGCGGCGGCGAGGCTGGGGACGAGCACTAGGCTTCCGGGTGCTCGTCGGACGCACTTCGGTCCTGCTTCGGTGAACTCGGGTTGACGCACCACGGTTCGCTACAGGCTTGCGTCATGCGGCCCGGATCGCTCAACGGTCGGACGGTGGCGTTGTGCGATAGCGCTCGACATAGCCCGCATGCGACGCCTCGTCGATCTTCGCCTCGTGCCGCTCTGTGCGTGCCGGATGTTTCGCCAGCATCGCCTTCGGGCGATTCGGCCGCAGCTGAAAATTGCCGCCGCAATTCGGACAGACATTGCGTAACACACTCAACGCGCAAACTTCACAGAACGTACATTCGTACGTACATATCATTGCGTCGGTTGCGCTGGGCGGCAGCGATATGCCGCAGCATTCGAAGGATGGTCGCAATGCCAGCATAAACAAACTCCTGAGCACGATGGAAAGGGCATGACGCGCGTTGGCGGCTCGCCCCGGGTTCGTTCGCTGGCGCGAGCTGCCTTCATGCCGCGCGCCTGACTGATACCGAGGCGACCAGTCTAGCGACGCCGCGCAACGCACGGTTGCCACTCAGCAGGCAATTCCTGCCACGCTGCCGGCGGCGCGCATTGCGTTGCGTTGCGTTGCGTTGCGTTGCGTCGATGCAGGTTCGCGGCGCCTTTCGTTTCCGTCATGCGGGGGCGCCGGCATCGTGCTTCAGGTCAGCACGCCCCACAGAACGAGCGTCAGGGCCAGTCCGACCACCGAAACAATCGTTTGCAGAATCGACCAGACGAAGACAGTCTGCTTGAGTTGCAGCCCGAAGTATTCGCGCACCATCCAGAAGCCGGCGTCGTTCACATGGCAAAAGAAGACGGAGCCCGCGCCGATCGCGAGCGCCATCAACGAGTTGTGCGTCGCGCTCAGGCCAGTGACGACGGGTGCAACGATGCCGGCCGTCGCGGTCGTGGCGACGGTGGCAGAGCCCGTAGCCTGACGGAACGCGACGGCGATCAACCAGGCGAGCAGGATGAGCGGAAGATGCGCGCCGACCGCGATCTTGCCAATGGTCATGCTGATGCCGGCCGCGACGAGCGTCTGCTTGAGACCCCCGCCCGCGCCGATGGTCAGAAGCAGCGCGGCGATCGGCGGCAGGCTCTTGCGGAGAATGCCGCCGACGCGCTCGCGGGGCATGCCGCGCGACCAGCCCAGCGCGACGATTGCGAAGAGCACGGTAAGGCCCAGCGCCACGAGCGGCTCACCCAGGAAGTCGAGTGCATGGAAGAGAAACGTCTGCGGCGACAAGCCCAGTTTTGCGACCGTGCGGCCCAGCATCAGCACGACGGGCAGCAGGATCGTGAGCAGCGAAATCGCAAAGCCAGGCGGCTCCGACTGGTCGGATTCAGCCGTGAACAGCTTGCCCATTTCCTCGGGCTCGGCGACGTGCATGCGCTTCGAAAGCCACATGCCGTACAGCGGCCCCGCGAGAATCACAGCGGGAATCGCGACGATCAGACCCAGCCCCAGCGTCATGCCCAGATCGGCGTGGAGCGCGCTCACGGCGATCAGCGGCCCCGGATGCGGAGGCAGTAACGCATGCAGGGTTGTCATGCCGGCCAGCGCGGGAATCGCGATGCGCAGGATGGGTTGCTGCGAGCGGCGCGCCATCACGAAGATGATCGGCACCATCATGACGAGCCCGACTTCGAAGAAAAGCGGCAACCCGATAATGATGGCGACGAGCGCCATCATCCAGGGCAACAGGCGCGGGGTGGAGTGCTTGAGGATCGTGGAAACGAGCCGGTCGGCCGCGCCCGAATCGGCCATGAGCGCGCCGAGCATCGCGCCCAGCGCAATGATGATACCGACGTCCCCCAGCAACGCGCCGGCGCCCTTGCTAAACGCACTCGCAACCGCTTCGAGCGGCAGCCCCGCGGTAAATCCCGCCGCGAACGTGCCGACCAGAATGGACAGAAACGGCGCGAGCTTGAGCGCGCTGATAAAGACAACGATGATCGCGAGACCGAGCACACAGGAAAAAATGAGCTGGGTGTCGTGGGCGGCCCATGGCGCAAGAGTGGTCAATGGAGGCACTGTGTTTCCTGGGTTGATTGAAGACGCTACGTGAGAGGCACGGACGAATTGTAGCGGGCACTGAAGAACGTGGCAGCCTGGCCGTCCGGCCGATACCGGCGTGTCGGGTTGTCTGCTCTAATCGTCGACGTATGCAATGGTCATTTGCTTATGCGAATCCATCAGTTCGCATTTGGCGGGAGGCATCTTATTGTTGGCCGCAACCGGTCCGTGTTGCGTCCGTCATAACGTCAGAAATCCTCTTATGTCACGAACTTTTATACCGGCACGTCGTGCATTCATTGTCGGCGCCGGCGCCGCGCTGGCCGCGACTGCCCTGCCCGTTCTCGCGGGCACGTCCGCGCGGGAACTGCGCATTGGCTACCAGAAGGCGGCGAACACGCTCGTGCTGCTCAAATCGAAGCAAACGCTCGAGAAACGCCTTGCACCGCTCGGCGTATCGGTGAAGTGGACCGAGTTTCCGGCGGGCCCGCAACTACTCGAAGGCCTGAACGTCGGCGCGATCGATTTCGGCTACGTCGGCGAGGCGCCGCCCGTCATTGCGCAAGCCGCGGGCGCGAACTTCGTCTACACCGCCTATGAGCTGCCGACACCGCACGCGGAGGGCATTCTTGTCCATCAGGACGCACCAATCCACACACTTGCCGATCTGAAGGGCAAGAAGATTGCGTTGAACAAAGGTTCGGACGTGCACTGGTTTCTGGTCGCGGCACTTCAGAAAGCGGGCATCACGTATGCGGACGTACAGCCGGTGTTCCTCGCGCCAGCCGATGCGCGCGCCGCATTCGAGCGCGGCGCGATCGATGCATGGGCGATCTGGGATCCCTTTCTTGAAGCCGCAAAACAGCAACCGAACGCGCGACTGCTTGCGGACGCGAACGGTATCGTGGATCACCATCAGTTCTTCCTGAGCGCACGGCCGTTCGCCCGGGACAACGGCGATGTGCTCGCCGTCGTGATCGACGAAGTCAACGGAGAAGGCGCCTGGGTCCGTGGCCATTATCCGGAAGCCGCAGCGCAGCTCGCGCCCATTCAGGGCCTCGACGCCAAGGTGATCGAAGCGGGACTCCGGCACTACGCGCACATCTACAAACCCGTCGACGCCGGCGTGCTTGCCTCACAACAGCGCATTGCAGACACGTTCGCTGAACTGCACATCATTCCGGCAAAGATCGTGACTCGGGATGCAGTGCTCGTCGCGAAAGGATAAGTACGTGCTTTACCTTTGGCCCGCGCCGACATTTTCCGGCAATCGTTGCTGATCAATCCGTGCTGGCAAACAGCGCGGAGATGTTCTCGGGCGGCCGGCCAATGACCGCCCGTCCATTTCGCACGACAATCGGGCGTTGCAGCAGGATCGGGTTCGCCTCGATTGCTTCGTATAACTGATCATCTGTCAGCTCGGGAGCGGCGAGCCCTAACGCCGTATATTCCTTTTCCGTGTCGCGCATCATCTCGCGAACGGAACAACCCAACATGCGATTGAGCTCTTTCAGTTGGGCAACCGACGGCGGGTTCTTCAGATATTCGACGATTTCCACCGGTTCATTTTTCGGGTTGAAGGTGCTTGCGACGAGGTCGCAAGCACCTCTCGATTTCGAGCAGCGAGCATTGTGATAGATCGTGATCATGGCTTGGGGCGCTGGAGGGCAGTTAAAAACCGGAAGTGTACCGATTCCGCCCGGCCCCGGTTGCCACGGTTCCTGGGTTGGCGACCGGCTGGATCGGCGTTTGACGTGGATTCCGTGGGTTGCTTATGCCCACAACGCTTTAGGTGTGGCGCGCGCGGCTGGTACCGGTTTGCTGGCCGGTGGGCGATGGCCATTCGTGGTCGGTCGTGGTTCATGTCGACTGTTGGCGAAGCGCGGGTTGCTGTATGAGGAAGGAAGGCGGGCAGTGCGGGTACTGCCTGAGCCGCGCCCTTTCTCCGCTGAACATGAGGTGCGCTTCCCGGAACGGGAGGTCTGATGCCTATTGTGCCCAGTAGAACACTCTGGACCTGGGCATTCCCGACCGCAACGTTAAGCCACCATTTTAATGGCCACGCATCGATGCGTGCTTAACGGCGAATGCGCTCGATTCGCTTGCAAAGGGAGTCGCCGCGAAGATGGACGCCACTGCGTAAACACGCGACCGCTGGTTTCGCTCTCTCAAGATTGGCAACGCCGACAGCGGACGATCTGTTCAGCCCGAACCCATTACCCGCTGACGATTTATTCGCCACGGGTTTATGCGCATAAACGCGAGGTCGGTTGTTGAGGCCTGCGGGAACGTCATGTCCAGATGACGGCGAGGACGCAGCTCCCACGGAGACGCCAATAATTCCGCAACGTCTCGTCAAAGTAGCAAACCCCTTGCCACAAATGGCCACGATACCTCTCGGCCCCAAACCCCACATCGGGCCATCGAACACCGAAAGCGGCAGTCGCAGCGGCCACTCGCGAACAGAAGCCCGTTTATGCGCATAAACCTTGGCCGAACGGCTAATTCGTCGTGTCTAAACTACGAAAATCATTGAAATCGAAATTCATCACGGTAAAATCCATCAGCGTCTAAAAACGAGGTGAAGAATTGGCAGCTGAAATCATCGCAGTCACGCAACAAAAAGGCGGAGTCGGGAAGAGCACGATTGCCATGCATCTTGGCGCGGCTTTCCACGAAAAAGGTAAGCGCGTTCTCGTTGTCGACGCCGATGGTCAGAACACCCTCGTTCACTGGGCAAGCGCGTCGTCTGACGGAGAATCGGGAATTCCGTTTCCCGTGGTCAATCTCTCCGAGGCGGGCGGCCAGATCCATCGTGAGATCAAGAAATTCGTCGGCGACTACGACATCATCGTTGTCGATTGCCCCCCCTCCATCACGGAAAAAGTCTCGGGCGTCGTTCTGCTCGCCGCGACTGTCGCCGTTATTCCCACCTCGTCATCACCCGCCGACTATTGGTCAAGCGTCGGCCTCGTCAAACTCATTCAGCAGGCTCAGGTCATGAATGAGGATCTTCGCGCGGTCTTCCTGCTTAACAAGACGGAAGAGAAGCGCATGCTGACCCGTGAACTTAAACGGGCCCTCGAAGAACTCGGGTTTCCGTTACTCAAGACCCAGATTCCGACGCGAGAAGCCTATAAACAGGCAATGGCACTCGGACAGACCGTCCTGCAGATGAATGACCGCGGCGCCAAGCTCGCCAGCTTTGAAATACGGGCGTGCGCGAACGAGATCGCCGCCTTGCTTCCCTGAATTTATGCGCATAAAGGACCCTGAATGAAACCCTCTCAATTTGCTAAAGGCTTCCAGGCGCGTCCTGATACGACCAGCAGTGAAAAGCGTACCGCGCTCGACCGGCTCAACGCCATCGATGGACTTGTTCAACGTAGCGACGCGAAATCAGCCGACGTGCCGGGGCGCTCCAGCCAGCCCGACGTCGCGGTGGTGTCGATGATCGAGGAACCCGCACTGTCACAGGCCGCGAGCGAATCGGCCCAGTATCATGCGTGGCGCGTCGAGCATGGATACCGTTCCGGCCAGGTGATTGAACTTGCACTGAAGACCATCAAGCCGAGTCCGTTCAATCCACGTCATTTCTATTTGAAGTCATCGATCGCCGAACTCGCCGTCAACCTGGCAAAGCAGGGACAACAACAGGCGATCCATGTCATTCCTGACTACGACAATCCCGGCAGTTATTTCGTCAGCGATGGCGGCCGCCGCGTTCGGGCGCTGAAAGAGGCGAACAAGGATTTCGTCAAGGCAATCGTCATCGATCTGCCGATTGGTATCCAGAGCTACAAGCTCGGCTATGACCTCAACGTTCAGCGTGATTCGCAGACCGTCTTTGATAACGCCGTCGTCTGGAAGCGCTTTCTGGACGACAAGCATTTTCAGAGCCAGAAAGAACTCGCCGAACATCTCGGTCTCGATGAATCGACCGTGGCGGTCGCGCTATCAATCGCGAAGTTGCCCGAAGCCGTCATGCATGAGATGGTCGCCCGGCCAGACCGCTTTGGTTCGAACATGGCCTATCAGGTTGGCCGATACCACAGCGCGCGCGGCGCGGACGCCACGCTGCGCCTGATCAACAAGATTCTTTCGGATGATCTGAGCACGCGGCAGGTCGCGGACATCGTCAAAGGCCGGGCGACCGCGCAGGAAAGTACGAAGCCGGCCGGACGTCAGCGCTACGCCCAGCGACTCGATATCAAACTCGACGGAGTGACAGTCGGAGATCTGAAATCATACGGCGACGATCGTCTGGAACTCAGGTTGCGCGGACTGACGCGTGAGAAGCGTGATGACATCCTGAAGCAGATCGAACAGATGTTGCTGCCGAAGTAGGCATCGATCCATCTGAGGCCCGAGGCTACCTGCCATCACGGCGGGCAGCCCTCATTCACTGGCAAACAGCAGGATCAGGCAGCGCGGGACTGGCTCAGCGTAAAAGCGAGCAGGTCGCCGTCGGTGGGATCGCCCCACGTCTTGCGAGCGAGCCAGTCGAAGAATGCGGTCTCGACAAGCTTCGAATCCAGGCCACGGCGCCGCCAGTCGTCACGCAGATGCGCGCCCAGCGCCGGCAGTTCGTCTTCCTCGAAAGACTGGCGCGCCACATCCCGTTCCGCCTGACCTTGCTCGTCATACAGCGCGCGCGCTTCCTTGCGACGATAGGCGGAGTATTCGCCCAGCAGACGCGCCTTCAGGTCATCCGCCGGAACCGCCGCGGCGATGCCCTTCACGCCATCCACCGAAGGCAGTACCTCGACTGGCGGGGCGTAGCCCTTCTTCAGCGCGTCCTTGAAGA
>CALFSF010000287.1 GCA_937917025.1 uncultured Paraburkholderia sp. | reverse complement strand
AGCATGCGTTCGTTCAGCGGCAGCAGTACGTCGCCCTTCGCATTCATCCGCTCCTCGACCGTGACCCGTAGCGCGCGCGGCACCAGCGGCACCTGCTTTTCGATCTGCAGGTCGTACTGGTCGTAGCGGCCTTCCGTGCCGATTTCGATGACGTCGCGAAAACCCATCGTGCCGATCAGCGCCGTCAGTGCGCCGCGGCGTTCGAGCACCGCGTTCGTGGCGAGCGTGGTGCCATGCACGAAAACATCGATGTCGGCAAACGCGAGGCCCGCGTCGCCCAGTGCCAGCTGCGCGCCGTCGAGTACCGCTCGCTCGGGCTGCTCCGGCGTCGTCAACACTTTCTTCGTGAACCGGCGCTCGCCCGTTTCTAGGACGACATCGGTAAACGTCCCACCGATATCCACGGACAGCCGGATTTGCGGCATTTTCGGCTTCATGGTCGCGGCAGAATCACTTTCGTTTTGCATCTTCATTTCTCCTGGGGGGCGAATCGCCACACCCGCTGGCAGCCGCGGCCGGCGTACAGGCAATCCGCAAACGGCGGGCAACAGAAGGCCCACAGACGGTCGCGACACGGGTCCAAAGCAAAAGCAACGGGTTGTGAATGACGATGACCAAACACTAGTAAAACGCCAGCGTTTCGTCAACGTGACATTATTATCAGAGTGCTAAAATCCGGGAAAACGAGGAGGAATATGATGAAAGGAGCTAAAAAACCTGTGGTTCTGTCGCCGCATCTGGTGTCGCCCGGCAATGAAGGACTGAGCGAATTCGAGTTCGGGATGATCGTCTGCTGGAACGCGTTCAACGAATGGCTGGAGCGCGGCACGAAGGCGGCCGGTCACGGCGACCTCACCTTCATGGATGTCGTCGTGTTGCATCAGGTCGCGCATCGGGCGCGCAACCGGAAACTCGCGGACATCTGTTTTGTGCTCAATCTCGCGGATACGCATTCGGTCAGCTATTCGCTGAAGAAGCTGCTCGCCGCGAAGCTCGTGACGGGTCAGAAGGTCGGCAAGGAAGTGCTGTATCAGACGACGCCGAACGGCGAGAAGGTGATCGCGAACTATCGTGAGGTGCGCGAGCGCTGTCTGCTTGGCATCATCGAAGAGGATATGAAGCCGGCGATGTCCGAGTTCGCGCGGTTCTTTGTGCGGATGAGCGGGCTTTACGATCAGGCGGCAAGGGCGGCTTCGTCGCTGTAGTGCCCTGTTCGGGCCGATAAAGCCGCAGCCAGACGCATTCTTCACGCGTGCCGTTGAATTCAGCGCGGCTTTCGACATCCGTTATGCACTGCTATATTGGTCTGAGCGATTTATCTGAGAGGATCGCTCCCGTTACTTTCAGATTCGGGAGCGACCTCGTTTACCGGGAATGTCAATGCAAAACACCCTTTCGCAGAAAACCGTTCTTCTTGTCGGCACCTCTCGCGGGCTTGGATTTGCGATGGTCGAGGAGTATCTGAAGCGCGGCTATCGAGTCATCGCCACCGGGCGGGCGGCCTCCACAGAAAAGCTTCAGCATGTAGCGGAAGCCTCCGCGGGCGCGCTCGAAGTGGAAACTGTCGACATCACGATTCCAGAGCAGGTCGCAGCGCTGCGCGCGCGCCTTGCGGATCGACGTATAGATGTGCTTTTTGTGAACGCAGGCGTCAAAAACGACGATCGCGAAACGATAGCGGACGTCTCGACCGAGGAATTTGTACGGGTGATGGTAACGAACTCGTTGAGCCCGATGAGAGTCATTGATGCGCTTCAAGACCTTGTCCCGCCGACTGGAACGATCGGGGTGATGTCTTCGGGGCAAGGCAGCATCACAAATGCCACTAACGCGAATTACGAGGTCTACAGAGGGAGCAAGGCCGCACTCAATATGTTCATGCGTACCTTTGCAGCTCGCAGCGCCGCGTATCCGCGAAGCCTTCTGCTTATGGCACCCGGATGGGTCCAGACAGACATGGGCGGTCCCGAGGCGCGCCTGACCATCGAAGAAAGCATCCCGAATCTGGTCAATACGATCGAGGCTTACGAAGGGCGTCCCGGCTTGCATTACCTCGACTATCTCGGAAGAGCTGTTCCCTGGTAATGACATTCGCCACGCTCTGACAGGTCTGGGGCACGGCTATTCGCGCTCTCTTACGCGACGTTCGCGGCTGCCTGCTCCTCGCGCGCGTACTGCGTAGGCGGCCGGCCGACGTGCCGCGTGAAGGCGACGCTGAAGGTGCTGGCGGAGCTGTAGCCGACGCGCTGCGCGATCTCGGCGACCCGGCCTTCGTTGCGGCGCAGCAGGTCCTTCGCGAGCGCCATGCACCAGGTGAGCAGATATTCCATCGGCGCAACGCCGACCGCGCGAGTGAAGCGCTCGAAAAAGGTCGAGCGCGAGAGCGCGGCTTCCTTCGCGAGCTCGGCAACCGTCCATGCATGCGTCGGGCGTTCGTGCATCCCGCGGATCGCGGCCGCGAGGCGGCTGTCGGCGAGCCCGCGCACGAGGCCCTGTGACGCATTCGTTTCCGCCGCGGAGCGCAGCGCCTCGATGAGCAGCATTTCCAGGACGAAGTCACCCGAGAACAGCTCGATGGGCGCGTGCCCGTCGATCGCGATGCGGCACCCGCCCTCGAGGATCACGCAATAGAACGGCTGGCCGGCATCCGGGCGACTGATGCGCCAGGGGCTCGCGCCGAGACCGATCCGTCATCCGTGATGCGCATTCCAGCCGATGCCGATGCCGATGCCGAGGCGTGGGCGGCCGAGGTTCGCTGACCAGCCAGCGACTACTGCAGATACCGGACTATGAGCCGTGTGGCCTCGTCGACGAGCGTGCCAAACGCCTCTTCGGAGAGGCTTTCGGAATGATGTACGACGGCTGTATGCGTCAGCGCCTCTATTGATGTCACGCACACAAATGCCGCGAGTCCCAGGTCGACTGCGCGAAACTCATCGGAGTGCGCCTCGAGATAAGCCCTGAACAGGGCATACGCTTCCCCGTTCAGGACTTCCGTATTTTCAAGCCTTCCTGTGCGCGGGATCTGCTCCGCAAGCACGCGATGCAGCTTCGGATCGACGCGATGCGCCTCGATCGCCGCGACGACAAGCGTGCGCACCGCCTGCTCCATCGGGAGCGTCGCGGCCTCCGCCAGCGCGCGACGCACGATCTGCATGAGTTCCTGGCCATGGCGTTTCATGACGGCGGTAACGAGCGCCTCCTTGCTGGGGAAATACTGGTAGAGCGAGCCGACGCTCACGCCTGCTTTCTCCGCGATACGGTTAGTGCTGGCTTTATCGAAACCGTCCCTGACCAGAATGCGAGCAGTCGCTTCAATCAGGGCATCGACCGTCGCGCGCGACCTCCGTTGAGACGCGTGTTTCCTGGGTTTCGTGAGCGGTTTTCGCGCCATTTCCCGCGCTCCAAATGCGAGTAGATAAATGCGAGTTGTCACTCGTATTATGCATCTGACGGATCGAATCGGAACGAAGAAGCCAACCTGGATCGAACGTGCATCGTAACCTCGACGTTGACAGGAGACGTCTCATGATCTATCAGCCTTACTCAAAGCTTGTTGCCATCAAACGATGGGCAGACCGCGGCCTCCATGATGTTGTCAGCCGGAATTTCGACCGGCTGGGCAGTGAGGATGCATCGATCATGCTCCGCATCCTCGACCATATCCATGTGGTCGACAGAATCTTTCAGCATCACCTGCAGGGACTGCCACACGCGTTTCAGGCGCCGCGATCGGAGCACATGCCCGAGCTCCATGCGCTTGCGAGCAGTGCGCGCGAAGTCGACGACTGGTACGCGTCTTACGTGGATGGTCTCGCGGAGAGCGATTTCGAGGAGCCTGTCGATTTCGTCTTCACGAGCGGAAAGCCGGCGCGCATGCGGCGTGGCGAGATCATCCTGCATGTGTGCCTGCATGGAACCTATCACCGGGGTAATGCTGGCGCCGTTCTTCAGTTGAGAGGTCTTACGCCGAGTCGGGATGCGATCACGGATTTTCTTGAAGACGTGGGGTGATGCGGGCGGGCAGTCGATGTTCGCTGGGCGCGGCAGCGCA
>CALFSF010000286.1 GCA_937917025.1 uncultured Paraburkholderia sp. | reverse complement strand
CGGCCTGCGATGTTCAGCGGCCAGCACGCTCTCCCGACGCGTGCGGCGAATGTACGCGAGCCCCTCTACCTTGTCAAATTGAGACGGCGCGGCCCGCGCTGGTGCTGCGCGGGCCGGGTTTGCGCACCAAAAATACTGGCTATGGCCGGCGTCGCCCGATGACGGGCCGGCCTGTGGGTTTGCGGCGGTTTGTTCCCTTTCGACGCTGTCAGCCGGCGCGCGCGCCGATGCGCTGGAACGGCAGGCGACGGCCCTCGCGCGCGCTCTGGTTCGCCAGTTCGATGATCGTCATGACGTCGACCGCTTCTTCGGGACAGATCGGGAACGCCACGCCGTCGTGGATCGTGGCGGCGAGCGACCGGTAGAAGTTCGCGTATTCGCCATCGCGTGTCGGCAGCGGACGTTCTACTTCAAGCTCGCCATCCAGCTCGCGCAGAAGGCCTGGCTCATTGCCGCCGCCGAATTCGACGTCGCCTGGACGCAGGCCCGCTTTCAGCTGGTCTTCCTGCGTGTCGAGGCCGAACTTCACGTAGCTGCCGCGCGTGCCGTGAATCGCGAAGCGCGGCGGCGCGATGGCCGCGAGCGCCGTTGCGTGCAGCACGACTTCCTTGTCCGGGTAGCCGAGTTGCAGGTGGACATAATCCGGCGCCGTACCTTCGTCGCGATGAATGCCGACCGTGGCCATGATCGTCGACGGCACGCCGAACAGCACCAGCGCCTGGTCGATCAGATGCGGCCCGAGATCGAACAGCAGGCCGCCGCCGCGCGCCGCTTCCTCGCGCCAGCGTGGCTTGACGAGCGGCCGGAAGCGGTCGAAGTGCGATTCGAAATGCGTGATGCGACCCAGCTCGCCGCTCGCGACCAGATCGCGCACCGTCAGAAAATCGCCGTCCCAGCGGCGATTGTGAAAGGGCGCGAACACGAGCTTCTTCTGGCGGGCGAGGTCGGCGAGCGTGCGGGCGTCGGCGGCGGAAAGCGTGACCGGCTTGTCGACGACCACGTGCTTGCCCGCTTCCAGCACGCGCTTCGCGAGATCGAAGTGGGTGTCGTTCGGCGTCGCGATGACGACGCATTCGATGTCGGGGAGCGCGAGCAGCGCGTCGAGGTCCGGCACGACCGCCGCGTCGGGATAGTCGGCGAGTGCTTTGGCGGGCTGGCCGGTCGCGATCGCCGCGACGCTCGCGCGACCGCAGTTGTCGATCACGGGCGCATGGAACGTGGTGCCGGCGAAACCGTAGCCCATCAGCCCTGTTTTCAGCGATGAAGACATGCGAATTTCCTGCAAGAGCGGCGCGCGGCGGGGGCGGCGCGCAACGCTGTGATTGTGACACGGCGTCCGGTGTCAGCGTTGTCCCGCACGGCGTCATCGGGGCTTTCATCCGTGTTAACATCGCGGGTCTCGTGCTGGCGGCCCGAGCCGGAAAAAGCGTGGCGCAGCAAGCACCTGCACGCATCCGCAGCCCGCCAGGCCGCATGCCTCCGGGCGGGTCTTCATCCACTCGTCCTCAACCGCACTACCTTCCAGTCAACGATGTCCGCAGGCCTGAACTCCGCCCAGAACGAAGCGGTGCGCTATCTCGATGGTCCCTGTCTCGTGCTCGCCGGCGCGGGCAGTGGCAAGACGCGCGTGATCACCCAGAAGATCGCGCACCTGATCGAGGCCAAGGGGTTCGAGCCGCGCCACATCGCCGCCCTCACGTTTACGAACAAGGCCGCCGCGGAAATGCGCGAGCGCATCGGCAAGCTGCTCGAAGGCAAGACGCTGACGACGCCCGGCAAGGAAGGCCGCAAGGTGCCCGTCAACCAGCTGACCGTGTGCACGTTCCACTCGCTCGGCGTGCAGATCCTGCGCCAGGAGGCTGAACACGTCGGGCTGAAGCCGCAGTTCTCGATCATGGATTCCGACGACTGCTTCGGCATGATCCAGGAGCAGGTCGGCTCGACGGACAAGGGCTTCATCCGCAAGATCCAGTCGATCATTTCGCTGTGGAAAAACGGCCTGATCATGCCCGAAGAGGCGATGACGCTCGCCTCGAACGAGGACGAGCACCAGGCCGCGATCGTCTTTCGCAATTACGTCGCGACGCTGCACGCGTATCAGGCCGTCGATTTCGACGACCTGATACGTCTGCCCGCCGAACTCTTCGCGAAGAACGAGCCGGTGCGCGACCGCTGGCAGAACAAGCTGCGCTATCTGCTGATCGACGAGTATCAGGACACCAACGCGTGCCAGTACGAGCTGCTGAAGCAGCTAGCCGGCCCGCGCGCCGCATTCACCGCGGTGGGCGACGACGATCAGGCGATCTACGGCTGGCGCGGCGCGACGCTGGAAAACCTCGCGCAGCTCGGCAAGGACTTCCCGAAGCTGCACGTGGTCAAGCTCGAGCAGAATTACCGTTCGACGGTGCGCATCCTGACCGCCGCGAACAGCGTGATCGCGAACAATCCGAAGCTCTTCGAAAAGAAGCTCTGGTCCGAGCACGGCATGGGCGACACGATCACCGTCACGCCTTGCAACGACGAAGAGCACGAGGCGGAATCCGTCGTGTTCCGGCTGTCCGCGCACAAGTTCGAGCGCCGCGCGCAGTTTCGCGACTACGCGATCCTGTATCGCGGCAACTTCCAGGCGCGCATCTTCGAGCAGGTGCTGCGGCGCGAGCGGATTCCGTATGTGCTGTCGGGCGGCCAGTCGTTCTTCGACAAGGCCGAGATCAAGGACATCTGCGCGTATCTGCGCCTCATCGCCAACGCCGACGACGATCCCGCGTTCATCCGGGCGATCACGACGCCGCGGCGCGGCGTCGGCAACACGACGCTGGAGGCGCTCGGCGCGTTCGCGGGCCAGGCGAAGGTGTCGCTGTTCGAGGCGGTGTATATGGGCGGCATCGAGGCGCGGCTGTCGGCGCGTCAGGTCGAGCCGCTGCGGACGTTCTGCGATTTCATGCAGCGCCTGACGGACCGCGCCGACAGCGACGCCGCGACTACCGTCCTCGACGACCTGATGGAAGCGATCCATTATGAAGCGTATCTGTACGACGCGTTCGACGAGCGCCAGGCGCAGTCGAAGTGGCAGAACGTGCTGGAGTTTCTGGAGTGGTTGAAGCGCAAGGGCACGAAGCCCGAGCCCGAGGCGGGCAGCGAGGCGACCGGTTTCGATAACGCCGACGGTCTCGCCGACACCGGCAAGAACCTGCTGGGCCTGATCCAGACGGTGGCGCTGATGTCGATGCTCGAAGGCAAGGATGAAGACCCCGACGCCGTGCGTCTTTCGACCGTGCATGCGTCGAAGGGGCTCGAATATCCGCACGTGTTTCTGGTGGGCGTCGAGGAAGGCATCATGCCGCATCGTGGCGGCTCCGATGATGGCCCCGTCGACGAAGGCCGCATCGAGGAAGAACGCCGGCTGATGTACGTCGCGATCACGCGCGCGCAGCGCAGCCTGCATCTGAACTGGTGCAAGAAACGCAAGCGCGCGCGGGAAACGGTGGTGTGCGAGCCGTCGCGCTTTATTCCAGAGATGGCGCTCGACGAAGGGCCGCCGCCCACGCCCGAAGAAGCGCCGATGTCGCCGAAAGACCGGCTCGCCAGCCTCAAGGCGTTGCTGCAGAAGCCTTGAGGGTCGATTCCCGCGCGGTTCAAGGCGGCTGTCGGCTAACGGCTAACGGCTAACGGCGGACGAAAAAAATCCCTGCGACGCTCGATGCGTTCGCAGGGATTTTTGTTTTGCCGTCCGGGTGGGGCTGAAACCCGGCGTTATTTCGCGGCGCTGACCATTTAGTCGACAGCGGCGTTCACGTCGGCGTCGGACGCGTTCGAGCCACCCTTTGGCGGCATCGCGCCCTTGCCGTGGAGCGCGTAGTTGTAGACCGTCTCCATCGAATCCTTCAGACGCGGCGCCCACGCTTCCTTGTCGCCGTACTTCGGCGCGTTGAGCACGCCAGTCGCGTGGCAGGCCTGACACACCTGCGTGTAGAGCGTTTTGCCGGCCTGCGAGGCGTCCGCGCTCTGCGCCGCGCCGGAGGCCGGCGCCGCCTGCGGGACGCTCGCCATGGCGGCCAGCGCCGCGGCGGCTTGCGCTGCCCCGGCATCTGAAGCACCTGCGGCTGCTGCTGCGCCCGAAGCGGCAGCGGCCCCCGATGCGCCTGCGGCAGAGCCGACAGCCGGCACGGGCGGATCGGCGAAATTCGCGCCCGCGTTGTTCGCCATATAGGCGACGGCGCGGCCGATTTCGTAATCGCTGTAGTCGTCCGGGCTGGTGCCGCCGCGCGCGGGCATCGCGCCCTTGCCGGTCAGCGCCGTGTGCCACAGCGTGTCGAAGCCCTGCGCGATGCGCGGCGCCCAGTCGGCGGTATTGGTGAATTTCGGTGCGCCCGCCGTGCCCGCGGCGTGACAGGCGAAACAGACGGCCTTGTAGACTTCCTCGCCGGTTTTGTAGACGCGCGGCGCGTTGGCGTCGCGGATGTCGACCTGGGCCAGCGGGGTGATCCGCTGGTCGACGGCGGCATCGGTGAGCCCGTCGGTGCCGGCGCCGATGCGCGTGCCGTTATCGACGTAATAGGCCAGCAGAACGATGATGACGATCGGGACTGCAAATCCGGCGATGATCGCAGCGAAGAGCTGCCCGGGGGTTTTGATCGGATTTCCGTGGGGTGCTTCGCTCATGCTTGTCTCGTCTCCGGGGATATTGTGAGCGGTACAGCGTGACGGCAACGACCTGTTCTTTTATTACGAGGACGATTATAGACGCAACGTTTCAGCGGCGGCGAGCGCGGAGGACGCTCTTCAGTAGGCGTTTACGCGAATCTTTCGCGCGGTGCCGGGATGTCGCGGAGGCATCTGGAAGGCCGCCGCACGGGCTTGCCGCGGGCGGCGCGGTGGACGGGTCATCTGAAAGCGGGTATGCTCTCGGTCTCGCTTTGGCGCCGCTTTTGTTGATTTTGCGGCGCTTTTCGTGAATGCGCCCGTAGCTCAATGGATAGAGTACTGCCCTCCGAAGGCAGGGGTTGCTGGTTCGATCCCAGCCGGGCGCACCAAAAATCTATTAGAAATCAAATAGTTGGTCAAGAGTAGTTGACGTCGGGCGGGTCCGTACGGAAACTATACGGAAATTGCACCGTGCACGAAGGCAAGCGTCCCATCCTTGTAGCGTGAGAGTTCAGACTCTCCGCTTTGCCCCCTGTTCCCCGAATCTCCCTTTCGACCCCTGCCGAAATTCGCTTGACTCTGAACTGCCGACGCAGCTGTTACGAGGCTAGAAACAGCCGCTCTCAGTGGGACCTTGTCGTCGGGAAAATCGGTTACGATGCGTGCGCTCGTTCGGGCCGCACGGGATAATCGAATGTTTGGACTCCCGGGCATGGATTCAACGTGTGCGAGGCTCAGGACATGACATGCTCAATGAACTCTCCAAGTGCTCTGACCCATTTGCGTTCGTACGGCAGCAGGAAGTAGTTCAGGAACATCAACGGGAAATAGACTACCGCGAATCCCATCAACCCGCGTTTCACTGAGATCCGGTGGACGAAGGACAGCCATCTGAGCGGGATATAGCGCGATGCGATGAACACAATCGTGCTGGCGAAGGTCCACGGAACCAGGACGCCTCCGCCGTATCGATTAATGTAATTCTGCTGCTGGCGGCCATGCCGCGAAACGACAAATAGATCAAAAACGGATATCGTAGCGCGAACAGAATCGGATAAATGATTCCCGACCACGTTAGATACACGGCCGCAGTGTCGCGCAACAAAGCTTTCCCGCCCACGATCTTTAGCGCGAGGTGGATGAATAGTACCGTCAAAACCTGCGAAAACAGAAAGACCGCCATGAACAGCCATTTCGTCATCTTTGGCTCGACTGACCAGACGGTTGGCAGATAGAAAATGTAGGAAATAAATAGGCCGGTGACGAAGTACCCGACCGACACGCTCAGGCAGCGCGGCGCCTCGCCGGGTGCGGCTATCTCCATTAGGTGGCTCCGCAAAACGCACACGCGGCGAACCGTAGCTATGTAGTGCGCAGACCCACGAAGAAGCCTTCTGCACTCGTTTGCCGCACCACCGAAGCAGCGCG
>CALFSF010000285.1 GCA_937917025.1 uncultured Paraburkholderia sp. | reverse complement strand
CCGAAGCCATCTGGGTTTTCGCGAGGACCGCCATCGCGCCGACGACGATCCACGGGCCCATCGCAAGCGCCCACAGCTCCGGATGCAGCGACGGCCTGACGACCGCCTGCGCCATCAGTTTCGCCGCGCGCCGGCGTTCGGCGGGAACCAGCAGCAGCACGAACCCGAAGCTCAGCGCGAGGTAGCCGATCTGCGCGAGCGTGTAGATGCCAAAGCGGCTGACCGCGTCGAGCAGCAACCCGCCGGTGCGCTCCGATGCGTAGCCGAACGTCGGAAAGTGATTCACCACGAGCCACCGGACGTGCGCGAACAACGTGAGCACGCCGCCGGCCGCGACCCACAGCGTCCCGATGCTGAACGTCCGTGCCCGCCAGGCCGGCCGCGCGAGCGCGGCGCCGAAGAGCGCCGCGAGCAGCACGATCGAGAAGTACTTGCCGAGCACCGCGAGCCCCGCGAACACGCCGAGCGCGAACGCCCAGCGTCGCGCGCCCGACTGCATGAAGCGCACGAAGAAATACGCGGTCCACGGCCACACCGACAGCAGCACCGCGTTCGCGTTGAACTTGATCGCGAGGTTCGTGTAGAGCGGCGAGACCGCCATTGCCAGACCCGCGACGATCGCGAGCCGCCACGGCAGGAACCGCCTTGCCAGCGCGACGATACCGAGCAGCCCGATCAGCGTATTGAGCGCCGACAGGCCGAAGTACGCGAGATCCGTGTGCGGCGCGATGCTGAACCACGCGGCCGTGATCCATCCGAAGAGCGGCGGATGCTTCGCATAACCTGCCTGCCATTCGATTCCCCACACGTAGTTCTCGACCATGTCGCCCTGAAAGTCGAGGTTGCCGCGCGACAGCCACGCGGCGACCGTCCAGACGAACGCATGCACGAGCAGCAGCGACAGGAAACGGACGTTGCTGGATTGCGTCGCGGCGAGGTGAGAGCGAACGGAGGTGTCGTCAGAGGAAGTGAATAGTTCGGCCATACGAAGTCCCGGATAAAAGCGGCGCGTTTTACATCACGCTGTATGTGTTTTGAACGCCCATATCGAATTCGCGACGTAAGTGGTCGCGAGGACGCAGACGGTTGCCGCGCATTGCGCGAGCAGATAAGGCAGGTGCAGGTAATTGACGAGCGCGAACATGCACACGCTGTTCACTGCAAGGCCCGCGGCAGCCACGGCGAAAAACCGGGGCGCGACATGCGCGTGCCGCCCGGTGCTTTTGAATGTCAGGTGGTAGTTGAGGACGTAGTTCACGATCGCGCCGAACACCGCGCCGATGCCCGATGCGGCGACCGCGCCCAGCATCTTCGTCGAGACGAGCGCGAACAGCACGACGTACTGCACGCCCGTGCCGGTCGCGCCGACGCACACGTACGCGCAGAACCTGAGCCATCCGCGCTGCGTCACGAATCGCCCTGCTGATAGATTTTCCGGATGATGTACACGGGGCGACGCTTCGTCTCCACATACATCCGGCCGATGTATTCGCCGATCACGCCGATGCCGATCAGCTGCACGCCGCCGAGAAACAGCACGGCGGTAATGATCGACGCGTAGCCCGGAATGTCCACGCCGCGAATCAGCGTGCGCAGGATCAGATACGCCGAATAGAGCATCGCGAACGCCGCCGTCGCGCCGCCGATATACGTCCAGATGCGCAGCGGCAGCGTGCTGAAGCTCGTCATGCCCTCGAGCGCGAAATTCCAGAGCTTCCAGCCGGAGAACTTCGTCTTGCCGCCCGCGCGCGGACGGCGCGAATATTCGATCTCCGTGGTGCGGAAACCGATCCACGCGAAGAGGCCCTTCATGAAGCGCCGGTTTTCGGGCAACTGCTTGAGGGCGTCGACGGCGGGCCGCGACATCAGCCGGAAGTCGCCCGCGTTCGCGGGAATCTGGATGTCGGAGATCGCGTTGTGTACGCGGTAGAAGAGCGCGGCGCTGCTGCGTTTCGCGTACGTGTCGGTCTGCCGTTCGGCGCGCTTCGCGAGGACCACGTCGAAGCCTTCGCGCCATTTCTCGACCATCGCGGGGATCGCCTCCGGCGGATCCTGCAGGTCGGCGTCGAACGGGATGACGGCCTCGCCCGTCGCGGCGTCGATGCCGGCCGTCATGGCTGCTTCCTTGCCGAAATTGCGGGACAGGTCGATGACCTTGATGCGCGGGTCGGCGGCACAGGCCGCGAGCAGGTGATCGAGTGTCGAATCGGTACTGCCATCGTTGACGCAGACGATTTCGTATTCGGCATGCGCGATATTGCGCAAAACCGGCGTTATTTCACGAAAAAATGCGTCGATGACTTCCGACTCGTTATAAAAGGGCACGACGAGCGAAATCAGGTCTTTCGCACCCGGACTCCGAGGGTTCATCTTTGTCTTTTTGGAAAAGCGGCAATGTTGGCAGGCGTCGCGATCGGACTCTCGAACACAATCCGCCGGATGCCCCGTGGCGAACGAAAGCCGACACGGATTCTAACATTTGCGACAAATCCGCTTTTCCGCAGGACTTTTATGCCGTCAGCAATCCCTTTTTCTCGATAAAGGCGACGACGTCGGCGAGTCCGTCGAGCGCCTTCAGGTTGCACATCACGAACGGCCGTTCGCCGCGCATCTTCTTCGCATCGGACGCCATCACGTCCAGATTCGCGCCGACCATCGGCGCGAGATCGGTCTTGTTGATCACGAGCAGATCGGATTTCGTGATGCCGGGGCCGCCCTTGCGCGGAATCTTCTCGCCGCCCGCCACGTCGATCACGTAGATCGTCAGGTCCGACAGTTCCGGGCTGAAGGTCGCCGCGAGGTTGTCGCCGCCGGATTCGATGAACACGACGTCGGCGTCGGGGAAGCGGGTGAGCATGCGGTCGACGGCTTCGAGGTTGATCGACGCATCCTCGCGGATCGCCGTGTGCGGGCAGCCGCCCGTTTCGACGCCCATGATGCGTTCGGCCGGCAGCGCGCCCGCGACGGTCAGCAGACGCTGGTCTTCCTTCGTGTAGATGTCGTTCGTGATCGCGACGAGGTCGTAGCGCTCGCGCATCGCCTTGCAGAGCATTTCGAGCAGCGTGGTCTTGCCGGAGCCGACCGGGCCGCCGACGCCCACGCGCAGCGCGGGCAGTTTCTTCGTACGTTGGGCAGGATGAGGTGCGTTCATGATCGGTGAGCCTATGAGCGGAAAAGCCGCGAATACTGCGACTCGTGACGCGCCGACAGAATGCCGAGTTGCGGCGCGAAGGTGTTGATGTCGTGAGGCGCCGTGGCGAGCGCATGGGCGACGGCTTCGTCGATGCGCTCGCGCAGCGCCACGATGATGCGCTGGCCCGCGAGCTGTCCGAGCGGCACCGCCTTTAGCGCCGCGGCCGTCTGGTTCTCGACCCAGCTGAAGGCCCAGGCGGCGAGGGCGGCATCGGAGGCGGCGTCGTGCGCCCAGGCGGCGTACGCGAATGCCGTCGGTTGCGCGACGGGTGTCATCGCGGCGAGCGTCGCACGGCGCGCTGCGTCGCCCCATTCGAGCGATGCGCACAGTTGCCGCAGCGACCAGCCCATCTGTTCGGTCTCGCGACGCAACTCCGACGATTCGCGGCTCGCGAGAAATTCCTCGTTCGCAACGGCCAGCGCGGCGGCGTCGTGCGAGCGCCAGCGCTCGATCTGATGCGCGACAAACGGTAGCTCGCCGCGCGCGAGCACGGTGGTGAGGCCGCTCGCGATCCACTCGCGTGCGCTGTCGGCGTCGGTCACGAGCCGCGCTTCGATCGCCGCTTCAAGCCCTTGCGAATAGCTGAACGCGCCAATCGGCAGCGCCGGCGACGCGAGATGCAGCAGCGCGGTGAGTTCAGCGATGCGCATGGTGATGATGCGCGTGGCCGCAATGGTTGTGTTCGTGATCGTCGCCATGCGTGTGATCGTGCGGATGATCATGCCCATGATGCTCGTCGAACACCTGCTGGGCGATCGCGTAGTCTTCGGCGAACGTTTCGTCGTGACCGTGCCTGTGGCCGCCGCCGTAGGCGCCTGTTTCCGGCTGGAACGGCATCGAAACCTGCTCGACCGTCGCGCCGAGACGCTTGAGCATGTCGGCGAGCACCGGGTCGAATTCGAGCTTCAGATCATCGTCGCCGATTTCGACCGGCGTGTGACGGTTGCCGAGGTGATACGCGGCGCGCGTGAGCGTGATGCGATCGGGCGCGCGCACGTGAAGCACGGCTTCGGCGGCCGCGACGACGCGCACCAGTGCGCCGTCCTGCGCGACGAGCACGTCGCCGTCGCGCAGCACCGTGCCGCGCGGCAGCAGCAGCGCGACCTCCTCGCCGTTGTCGAGCGTTGCCGCGAGGCGGCTTTTACAGCGTGCATCGAACGCGAGCGTCAGGGTCGGCGCGCGCCTGACCAGCACGGCGGCGAGCTTGATGTGCGGTTCGATGCGTTTGTCGATCGTGCGCATGGGGGCTTTAGAACAGGAAATAGCGTTGTGCCATCGGTAATACGGTGGCGGGCTCGCAGGTCAGCAACTGGCCGTCCGCGATGACTTCATAGGTTTCCGGGTCGACCGTGATCGCCGGCCTCCACGCATTGTGGATCATGTCGGCCTTCGTGATGTTGCGGCAGTTCCTGACCGCGACGACCCGCTTGTTCAGGCCGTAACGTTGCGCGACGCCGGCATCGGCCGCCATCTGCGAGACGAACGTGAGCGACGTGCGCCCGAGTGCGCCGCCGCGCGTCGCGAACATGTCGCGGTAATGCACCGGTTGTGGCGTCGGAATCGACGCGTTCGGGTCGCCCATCTGCGCCATCGCGATCATGCCGCCCTTGAGAATCAGCGAAGGCTTGATGCCGAAAAACGCCGGTTCCCAGAACACAAGATCGGCCCATTTACCCGGTTCGACCGAACCGACTTCGTGCGCGATGCCGTGCGTGATCGCCGGGTTGATCGTGTACTTCGCGACATAGCGCCTTGCGCGGAAGTTGTCGTGGCGCGCGGTGTCTTCAGCGAGCGCGCCGCGTTGCACCTTCATCTTGTGCGCCGTTTGCCACGTGCGGATGATCACTTCGCCCACCCGCCCCATCGCCTGCGAATCCGACGACAGCATCGACAGCGCGCCGAGATCGTGCAGAATATCCTCGGCCGCGATCGTCTCGCGACGGATGCGCGATTCGGCGAACGCGATGTCTTCCGCGATCGATGGGTCCAGGTGATGGCACACCATCAGCATGTCGAGATGCTCTTCGAGCGTATTGACGGTGTACGGGCGCGTCGGATTCGTCGACGAGGGCAGCACGTTCGCTTCGCCGCAGACCTTGATGATGTCCGGCGCGTGGCCGCCGCCCGCGCCTTCGGTGTGATACGTGTGGATCGTGCGGCCCTTGAACGCCGCGACAGTCGCCTCGACAAAACCCGCTTCGTTCAGCGTATCCGTGTGGATCGCGACCTGCGTGTCGGTGTCGTCGGCGACGGAAAGACAGTTGTCGATCGCGGCGGGCGTCGTGCCCCAGTCTTCGTGCAGCTTCAGGCCGATCGCGCCGGCCGCGATCTGCTCGAGCGCGGGCGCCGGCTGGCTCACGTTGCCCTTGCCGAGAAAACCGAGGTTCATCGGATAGCCGTCGGCGGCCTGCAGCATGCGTTCGAGATGCCAGGGGCCCGGCGTGCACGTCGTGGCATTCGTGCCCGTCGCCGGACCCGTGCCGCCGCCGAGCATCGTGGTGACGCCGCTCGCGAGCGCTTCGTCGATCTGCTGCGGGCTGATGAAGTGGATGTGCGTGTCGATGCCGCCGGCCGTCACGATCAGACCTTCGCCGGCGATCACTTCGGTGGCCGCGCCGATCGCGATCGTCACGCCTGGCTGGATGTCCGGATTGCCCGCCTTGCCGATCGCCGCGATGCGGCCGTCCTTGATACCGATATCGGCCTTCACGATGCCCCAGTGATCGAGGATCACCGCGTTCGTGACGACCGTATCGACGACGTCCGCATGCACCCGTTGCGACTGGCCCATGCCGTCGCGGATCACCTTGCCGCCGCCGAATTTCACCTCTTCGCCGTAGATCGTGAAATCGCGTTCGACTTCGATCAGCAGTTCGGTGTCG
>CALFSF010000284.1 GCA_937917025.1 uncultured Paraburkholderia sp. | reverse complement strand
TTCTTAATGACAGCGCACATCGCAGCGCCCGACGTCGACATCCGGTCCTCAAATGCCGCCACAGTGAAACTCAAAGTTCATCCCGTGATTCTGGCCGGTGGGTCCGGCACCCGGTTGTGGCCGATGTCGCGCGAGCAGCATCCGAAGCAGCTGATCGATCTGCTCGGCGATGAATCGCTGCTGCAGTCCACCACGCGCCGACTCGATGCGCTCGACGCGGGCTACCCCGTCGCGGATCAGCTGGTCGTGGTCAGCAACGAGGCGCATCGCTTCACCACCGCGGAGCAGCTGCGCGTGAGCGGCAAGGCGGCCCAGCTGATTCTCGAACCGGTCGGCCGCGATACCGCGCCGGCGCTGACGGTCGCCGCGCTGTCGATCATCGCCGATGCGCAGGATGGCCTGATGGTCGTCATGCCCGCCGATCATGCTGTGGCCGACGTCGCGCGCTTTCATGCCAGTGTGAGCGCGGGCGTGCAGCAGGCCGCGCTCGGCCACATCGTGACGATGGGAATCGTGCCCACGCGCGCGGAGACCGGTTACGGCTATATCCGCGTGGGCGAAGCCGCGCCGAACGCGGGCACGTCGCAGGCGCGGCGGCTCGATCGCTTCGTCGAAAAGCCGCATCTCGAACTGGCGCAGCGCTATGTGAGTTCGGGCGAATACTGGTGGAACAGCGGCATCTTCATCATGCGGGCGTCGACGTGGATCCGCGCGCTCAAGCACTTCCAGCCGGCCATCTACGCCGCGTGCGCGCAGGCATTCGCGGGCGGCAAGACCGATGGCGATTTCTTCCGGGTGCAGTCCGACGCGTTCAGCGCGTCGCCGTCGAATTCGATCGACTATGCGGTGATGGAACGGCTGAACACGGATACGTCGGTGTGCGCGGGCATCGTCGTGCCGCTCGATGCGGGCTGGTCGGACGTCGGTTCGTGGGATGCGATCTGGCAGATCCTGCCGAAAGACGCGGACCAGAACGTCGGGCGCGGCCATGTGATGTTCGAAGGCGCGGCCTCGACGTTCGCGCATTCGGAAGGCCGGTTGATCGCGTGCATCGGCACGCAGGATCTGGTCGTCGTGGAAACCGCGGACGCGATTCTCGTCGCGGACCGCGCGCATGTGCAGGACGTGAAGAAGGTGGTCGGCCGTATCCGCACCGCGAACGGCCCCGAGGCGGCGAACCATCGCAAGGTTCACCGTCCGTGGGGCTACTACGATTCGGTCGACACCGGCGAGCGCTTCCAGGTGAAGCGCATCGTGGTGAAACCGGGCGCGCGCCTTTCGCTGCAGATGCATCATCACCGCGCGGAACACTGGATCGTCGTTCGCGGCACGGCCCTCGTCACGCGGGGCGAGGAGCGCTTCATCGTCTCCGAAAACGAGTCGGCCTATATTCCGCTCGGGGTCACCCATCGCCTCGAAAATCCCGGCAAGATGCCGCTCGAGATCATCGAAGTGCAGTCCGGCTCCTATCTCGGCGAAGACGACATCGTGCGCTTCGACGATACCTACGGACGCCAGTGAAGGGAGCGCGTGATGTGATGTTGTCGTGATCCCGTGGGCCGGCGACGCTGCCGGCTACCGGGCTACCGGCCGCGGGTGTCCCCTGCGTTCATCCCGCGTGGGAGATGAATTCGGTGGCGGGCGAAAAGCGGTCGCGGCCGGTGGCGCCGTCTTCGGTGCTGCTGTCCGTGGCGCTTTCCGGATAACGGCGAAGCGGGATCCGGCGTGCGTTCACATTCACGTTCGCCTGCGCGGCGGCGTGCGCATTCGCCTGCGTGACGGTAACGGACGGTGTGACGGTTTTTGCAGCCGACGGCGCCAGCGCAGGCGCAGCGTCAGCACCCGCGCGCGGAACCGGCGCTGAAGTAGCGGCGGGCCGTGGCGCAGGCATCGGACGCGACACCTCCGCATGCAGCGTGCCGTCATGCGCGGCGGTCGCCGCGGCGGCGAGCGTGCGTTCGTCCTGATCGATCCACTGCTGGGCCCAGTCGAGCGCGTACTGCTCGGCGGCTTCGGGTGTTTCGAAACGCGGACCGACAAGGCCGGAACGCTCGACGCGTTTGCCGTCCTTCATGATCTCCGCCCACGCGCGGTACATCTCGCCGGGCACCGGCTGCGCGAGTACGTAGATGTCGTAACCGCGCCGGTCGGTGAACTGCGTGCCTTGCGCGGACAGCCCCATCCACACCGCGGCGCGACTGCCGTCGTCCTGATGCGCGGTAGCGTGAGGCGCCACTGCATCAGGAGGATGGGCCGCATCTGCTGCGCCTGTTCCTCCGACACGCGTTTGCGGGTCGTCAGGCGAGCCCGACAGTTGCCGCGTGATCTCGGCGAACGGATCGACGGGACGCGCGTCGTGCGCGCCATCGTGCGGCGCCTGCCACGATTCGGGGCTCTTCCAGAACACACCGCGCATGCCATCGTCGTCGCATGCCGAAGGCGTGGCGACGGGGTGGGCGGCGCGTTGCGGCGCCACGGGCATGGAGGGTTCCGGAATGTAGGCAAACCGTCGGCCGGTCTGCGACAGAAGCTGCACCACCGCGGCCAGCGTGCCGTTCAGTTGCCACTCTTCAAAGCGGCGACGGCATGTCGGACCCGACGGGTAACGGCCAGGAAGTTTGGACCACGGTTCGCCGGTGGTGAGAATCCACAGCACCGCGTTTGCCACGATGCGCGGTTCGGCGCGAGGACGGCCCCGCCGGTTAAGACGGACAGCCGGTTCATCTGAAACGAGCGCGGCAAGCAGCGCCCATTCGTCATCGTTTAGCTCATCGAAAAACATGCGTTTCTCCACGCAGCACGGCCACGCTGCGGCTTTGGACAAGCACAGATTTCTTGTTACGCGACCTGTGTCGTGCCCTCGGTTGCACAATATGCTTATACGTTCTGGTTCGTTCAGGGCATGCCGCACGGCATTGGTGCGACTGATCCCGTTTACGGCGCACAAAACGTGGTCTCACTCGTGCATCGGAGAATTGGTGCAGGAAGCATACCATCACCAGGGTTTGCATGAATATACGTGAGACAAGTGTTACGGATGGAAACAAACTTGTCCTTTTTGCGGCGTTGTTTCGCCCTCTGTCGTCACGGAATTGTCGTGATTACGACTGTCGGAATCGACAACGATGCGCCCCCGTCCGACGCCCCCGCATGCCAATCCACTATCGCACTGGCGTACTCGCCCGTTCTCCGACGACCGTGGTCCATGGCCGCACGCGCCAGTGTGTAACGAGCCCCTCGCGCACGTAGGGGTCCGACGTGGCGAATGCTTCGGGAACCGCGGGCGAGTCCGCCTCGAAGAGCAGGATCGCGCCGTCGACGGGATCGGCAAGCGCGCCCGCGAGCAGCAGTTCGCCGCGCTCGACCGCGGCCCACGCGTACCGCAGATGTTCTTCGCGATGCTCACCGCGCCGCGCCAGGTAGTCCGCCGATACGTCGTACATCAAAAGATAGTGCATGGTGCTGCCTCCGTGTCTGTGTGTGCCGGTGTGCGGGTGTTCAATGAAACCGCGAAACGATGTGGGTACTGCGCCAGAGCGCGCGCTTCTCCAGTATCGGGGAAGAACCTTACGGCGCACCTGTCAACCAGATTATGGATTTATTCGTTTTGACGGACAGCTTTGCCATAATGGTGACAGCGATGGGCCATGGGTCTTCCGACGCCCGCTCGCACGACCACCAACAACGTTCAACAACGATGGAGTGTCCCATGAAGATCCAGTCCGCTATCGCCGCGCTCGTCCTCGGCGGCATGCTCGCCTCGCCGCTCGCGTTCGCCGACAACAGCCAGCAGTCGAAGATGACCGTCTGCAACAAGCAGGCGGGCGACAAGAAAGGCGATGAACGCAAGGCATTCATGAAGAGCTGCCTGTCGGCAAGCGCGCCTGCCGCGCCGATGACGCAGCAGCAGAAAATGACCGCCTGCAACGCGCAGGCCACCGGCAAGAAAGGCGACGACCGCAAGGCGTTCATGAAAGACTGCCTCAGCAACAAGGGCTGAGCATGACGCGCGGCGCAGCGCGTCGCGCGTTCTAGCCGCGGCAACATGACACCTGCATGCCGCCTTCGACGATGCAAGCGGCATGCATCACCACTCCTGTCCTCGACGTTCCCTGCCTGCGCTCCGCGTTTCGGCACCGGGTTCGCCGCGCGTAGCCGTTTTCTTCTATGATGGCTGCGGAGACGGCCCCGGTACCCACAAACATAAGCAGCAGGGCCGCCATCTTGTCGTTGATGCCGAAGAGCATGGAACGGAGGCAAGAATGGTTGGGAGACACAAGAACCGCTGGCTCAGGCGCTGGCTCGTCGTCATCGTCTTCTGGGCGGTGCCGGTGGCGATCGTCGCGGTCAACGAGATTCGCGAGGAGATGGCGTATAACGCCGTCGACCTCAACACCGCACTCACCACCTGGCAGTTCACCGACGCCCAACGCGCGGCCGGCGCCCCGGCCCGCTGTCACGGCATGCCCGACGATGCGCGCGCGGCCGGTTGTCCCGCCGACGTACTCAGGGCCAACGCACCTCGCCAGCAACAGGCCATCGACGAATACGCCACGCGCAAGAGCACGCTTGCGAGTTACCTGTGGCATGCGTTCGTCGGTTACTGGGTGGTGCCGGCCGCCACGCTCTTTGTGATCGGCGTGCTGATCGGCGGTGTGCGCCGCGCGCTTCGCCGCCCGCCCCCGCCCGTGAAGCGCACCGCCAATCACTGAGCGCCGGCGTCGGTTGCAGCTTTCCAACAACACTTTCGGCGAGCGTGGCCTGCTCGTGGCAGCGCGAAAAAGCGGAAAAAATGACCGGCGGCCGCTTCACCCGAGACGGCTGGAACAGGGCGGCGGATGGAACGGATCGCGGTACCCGGATCGCGCCGCCTGCTGTTTGCCTTGGGGATTTTTCGCGCGCGCGGCATCGGTCATAATTACAACGCCGCGTTTATGACCACGCGCAAAGGCCCGCACCATAAGGACTTGCGCGATCCGGCAAGCGCGATCTTTCGGCTTCCGTGTGATATAACTAAAAGCACAATCCGTCTCACCAATGAGGTTGTACCCGACCCACGATGGAGAAAAACGATGCAAAGACGAAACTTCATTTTGAAGACTACCGCTGCACTCGCTTTCGGAAGCCTTGCAATCACCGGCTGTACAACTACGGGAAACAAACCGGACTCGGCTGCGACCGATGCGTCGAAGCGCCAGTCGATTGACGCCAGTGTCGACGGCACCATCTCACGCC
>CALFSF010000283.1 GCA_937917025.1 uncultured Paraburkholderia sp. | reverse complement strand
CATGCTGTGGGCGAGCCAGGCGGCGAGCGGCGCCGAGAACGCGTTGCGCCTGCGCGTGTACGGCACGAAGGCGGGGCTCGCGTTCGATCAGGAATATCCGAACGACCTGTGGTTCACGCCGCTGGGCGGCGCGGCTCGCCGGCTGACGCGCGGGCGCGTCCAGAGCGCGATCGCCGCGCACGCGACGCGCGTGCCGCCGGGGCACCCGGAAGGCTATCTGGAAGCGTTCGCGCAGTTGTATCTCGATGCGGCGTTGCAGATCGAGGCGCTCGACGCGGGCAAACCCGTGCCGCCCGAGAGCCGCTTGCTGACGACAGTCGACGACGGCGTCGAAGGCATGCGTTTTATCGAAGCCGTGCTCAAGAGCAGCGCGATGAACGCGCAGTTCCGGGAAGTCGGCAACGGTTGAAGGCTTCGTACCCATGCCATGCGCACACGGTAAGATGCAGCACCTCATCTCTCCACGGGTTCGCGCATGTCGGCCAATATTGCTTCCGTCGATCCTGTTGAGGGCTCCGCCTCGCGCAAACGCATCGTGCTGCTGGTCGGCGCGACAGGGCTGGTCGGCAGCGCGTGCCTGAAGCTGCTCGCACGCGATCCGCGCATCGGCGAGGTGCGCTCGCTCGTGCGGCGCTCGTCGGGTGCGGGCATCGCGGGAATCGCCGGACACGCGAATCGTGTGATCGAGCAGGTCGTCGATTTCGACCGGCTCGACAGCGTGCCGGGCAGCGATGACCTCTTCGCCGTCGATGCCGTGATCTGCGCATTGGGCACGACGATACGGACCGCGGGCACGCAGGCCGCGTTTCGCAAGGTCGATTATGAGTATCCGTTACGCGTCGGTGCGCTGGCGCGCCGGCACGGCGCGTCGCGCTATGCGCTCGTCAGCGCCATCGGCGCGAGTCCGCAGGCACGCACGTTCTATAGCCGGGTGAAGGGCGAGGTCGAAGCCGGTGTGCTGGGTCTCGGCTTTCCGGCCGTCACGATCGTGCGGCCGTCGTTCCTGATGGGCGAGCGCGTGGAAAGCCGGCCGCTGGAAAGCATCGCGCGCCGCTTCGGCGTGATCCTGCCGCTCAAGTGGCGCTCGATTGCCGCCGACGAGGTCGCGCGCGCTCTGGTCGCGGCTGCGTCAGGCGATACGCAAGGCGTGACGATCATTGAAAACGACGCGCTGCATCGCGGCGCTGGTGCGCTTTAACGTTTAACGCTTGCTGTTCTTGATCTGCGCTTCGAGCGCGAGGTCGAACTTGCTTGCCTTGCGCGGCTTTTGCGGACCGAATGCGTCGACGAACTTGACGAAGTCGTCGAGCGTCAGCGGATCGGAGACTTTCTTGTCGCTGCCCGACGATTTGTCGACGAGATAGAAGAGGCCGCCGGAAAGGCTGATCGCCGCGAATCGCGGATTGCCGGTGCGGGTTTTCAGCCGCTCGACGGCATGGATGGCTCGGGTGGTGCGCATGGTTTCAGCTACGGTGTGAAGACGGACACTGTATCAGCAACCCGGTAAAGCGCGCACCGCCCGCCATCGACCTGCCTTACTGGCTCAGATACGTGAACTTGCCATCCTTGATGATGCCCATCACGCTCGCGCGCTGATCGAGGCCCACGTGATCCTTCGCGCTCGTGTTGACCACGCCGTTCGGCACGACAAGCTCATGCGCGTGTTCGAGTTCGCTGCGCAACGCGGCACGAAACTCAGGCGTGCCCGGCTGCGCCGTTTTCAGCGCGCGCGCCACCGCATCGGCGAGGCGC
>CALFSF010000282.1 GCA_937917025.1 uncultured Paraburkholderia sp. | reverse complement strand
GGGCGAGAAAGCGGTCCGCTTCATGCCCCGCCCGATGCCGGCGCCGGCCTGCCCGCGCTGCGGCTCCGCGCATACCGCGCGCCTCGCGACATTCGGTTCGACCGCCTGCAAGGCCTTGTATCGCTGCATCGATTGCCGCGAACCCTTCGACTATTTCAAACCGTACTGATATGGCTACTCCGCAATTTCATTCGCTGCGCATCCGTGAAGTGCGGCCTGAAACCGCCGACGCGGTCTCGGTCGCCTTCGAGGTCCCCGTCGAGCTGCGCGAGCAGTTCCGCTTCACGCAAGGCCAGTTCGTCACGCTGAAAACCCATATCGACGGCGAGGAAACGCGTCGCTCGTATTCGATCTGCGTGGGCGTGACCGACTACGATCGCGACGGTGAACTGCGCATCGGCATCAAGCGCGTGCGCGGCGGCCGCTTCTCGAACTTCGCGTTCGACACGCTGCAGCCCGGCCATTCGATCGACGTGATGACGCCCGACGGCCGCTTCTTCACGCATCTGAACGCGGATCAGGGACAGCAATACGTGGCGTTTTCAGGTGGCTCGGGCATCACGCCGGTGCTCGCGATCATCAAGACGACGCTCGAAATCGAGCCGCGCAGCACGTTCACGCTGGTGTACGGCAACCGCAGCGTCGACCAGATCATGTTCGCCGAGGAACTCGAAGACCTGAAGAACCGCTTCATGAACCGGTTCATCCTGTACCACGTGCTGTCCGACGATCTGCAGGACGTCGAGTTGTTCAACGGCGTGCTCGACCAGCAAAAGTGCGCGGAATTTCTGGACACCTTGCTGCCGGCCGGCTCGATCGACGAAGCGTTCATCTGCGGCCCCGGCCCGATGATGGACGCCGCCGAAGCCGCGCTGAAAGCGGCCGGCGTGCCGGCGGGCAACGTGCACGTCGAGCGCTTCGGCTCGCCGCTGCCGCAAGCCGGCGTGCCGCCCGTCGAAATCACGGAGAACACGCCCGCCGCCGATCTCGAAATCGTGCTGGATGGCAAACGGCGCAAGCTGCGTCTGCCGTACGAGGGCGTGAGCGTGCTCGACGTGGGCCTGCGCGCCGGACTCGCGCTGCCGTATGCGTGCAAGGGCGGCGTCTGCTGCACGTGCCGCGCGAAGGTGCTCGAAGGCGAAGTGAAGATGGAGAAGAACTACACGCTGGAACAGCACGAAATCGACGACGGTTTTGTGCTGACGTGCCAGTGCCATCCGGTCAGCGACCGCGTGGTCGTGAGCTACGACGAGCGTTGAACGGCGCGGCGACCGTCATTATCGGCCGCCATGGGCGACCATCGGCGCTGGAAACTTTCAGCACTCCCGCGATCCGCTTACACTAGGGGCCGCTTGCAATCGGGACACAGTCCGGATCGCGAGCGGCCCTTTTTGCTGCCCAAACGCCGATACCTCGAGCTGCCCGCCTCTGCCCATGAACACGATCCACCTCACGAACGGCGACGTCGCCGCCGACTCCCTGCGCGGTGCGCTGCGCCGGGCCGGCCGGAACGAACGCGTCCTCGCGCTACGGGACGACCTCGCGGTCGGTCCGCTGCGCGGCGTCGATGATGCGCCGGATGTGCGTGCGGACTTCTGGCAGCGCGTGTACGGCGACGTCGAGCGCGACTTTCTGGGCGAATTCGACGAGCAGGCCGCGGCGCTTGCCGACGTGGTCAGCGAGCACTCACCTATCGTGGTGTGGCACGCGCAAAGCGCAGCCGATCAATTGATGCTGCGCCGCGTGTGCTATCACCTGCGCGACGCGCCGCAGCGACTTAACGAGGTGCGTCTGTCGATTCGCGATCTCACCGATCCCGGCGCGTGGGCGCATAGCCGCAAAGACCAGGCGACCGCAGTCGGCATGTTCGCGCCCGACGTGCTCGAAGCGCAGCTTGCCTGCGCGGCGCCGATCTCGGTGTTGCGCATCAGCCGGCTCGCGCTCGAATGGCAGGATGTGAAGCAGGCGAACGGCGAAACGCGACGCTGGCGCGACAATGTGTTCGCGAGCGGCACCTTCGGCGAACTCGACGCGGTGATCCTCGAACACGCCCGTGACGACTGGCAACCGGCTGCGCGCATCGCCGCGCAACTGATGACGGCCGACATGGGCTTTCTGGTCAGCGACCGGATTGCGCTGTGGCGCTTCCAGGAACTGGCCGCCGCCGGGCGCATCCACCTGCGCGGCGATGCCGCCGTCTGGCCGAGCCTCGAACTTTGTCTTGCGCCGGCACCACGTCCTGCTACCCTCTCCACCGTCTCAAGCTGATAACAAACACAAGACCATGGCCCGCACACGAGCCCCAGACCACGACACGCAACGCGACCAGATTCTCGAACTGGCTGCCGGAAAGTTCGCGCAAACCAGTTACCCAAGCACTTCGATGGCCGACCTTGCGGCGGCAAGCGGCACGTCGAAGGCGCGTCTCTACCACTACTACGCGAGCAAGGAAGCCATCCTGTTCGACCTGCTCGACCGCTACACCAAACGGCTGATGCTGATCATCGCGGAAGTCGAAGGCGCGAGCCAGCGGCGCGGCCTGAGCGAACGCGAGACATTCGCAGAACTGATCCGTGCATTTCTCGCCGAATACGAGACGTCGCACAGCCGGCACGTCGCGCTGTTGAACGACGTCAAATATCTGGTGGACGCGCAGCGCGAGATCATCCTGAACCGCCAGCGCGACGTCGTCGCGGCGTTCGCACGGCAGTTGTCGCGCGCGTACCCGGAGCGCGCAACGCGCGAAAACCAGACGGCGCTAACGATGATGGTGTTCGGCATGATCAACTGGACGTTTACGTGGCTCAAGCCGGACGGCCGGATGGGTTATCCGGAATTCGCGGAACAGGTGGTCGCGCTAGTCGACCGCGGGCTGCGCGCGAGCGAGCAATTTGCGCATCGCAGCATGAAGATGGCGAACTTCGCTAAAAGGGTCGTGTCATAAAAGTATCCACTGACAAAAAATATATTGATTAAAATCAATTAGTTATATACACAACCATAATAATATAGAGCGCCCTCTCGAATTCGAGTACGGGTTTTCCCTAGTGTCGAATTGGCGTTTCCGGTAGAATTCGTTTTGCGGCGCATCATGCCGCCACACGAAAAGGAGAACCGCCATGACCCAGACCACTACGCGCGCCAATGAGCCGATCATGACATCCGATCGTCCGCTGTCGATGGCTGCACGCGCACCGGCTCTGGTCCGGGAACTCACCGTGATGGATCGCGAAAAGCTGCTCGCGCACTTCCTCGCGCTCGACGCAGACGATCGTCTGCTGCGCTTCGGCCAGATCGTGCCGGATCACGTCATCGAAAATTACGTCCGTACGATCGACTTCAAACGCGACACGGTGTTCGGCGTGTTCGATACCCAACTGCAACTCACCGGCGTCGGCCACCTTGCCTATCTGCCCGCCGAAGGCGACAAGCGCACGGCCGAATTCGGCGTGTCCGTGCTCGAGAGCGCGCGCGGCGAAGGCATCGGCACGAAGCTGTTCGAGCGCGCGGCGATCCGCAGCCGCAACACGCACGTCACCATGCTGTACATGCACTGCCTGTCGCGCAATTCGACCATGATGCATATTGCCCGGAAGTCCGGCATGAAGATCGAATACGCGTACGGCGAAGCCGATGCGTATCTCTCGCTCAAGCCAGCCGACCAGTCGAGCATCATCACGGAAATGCTGCAGGAACAGGCCGCCGTCTTCGATTACGCGCTCAAGCGCCAGGCGCGCAACGCATCGAAGATCTTAGAGTCGTTCATGCCGGCAGCCGAAGCCGCATAATCCAGCGGGTCAATACAGGAAGGGCGTCCCAATGTGGACGCCCTTTTTGCATGTGCCTCTCCATCGCGCTTCTGGGCACGCGCATGTTCAACGTACCGGCAGCGCCGTCGTCTCCTTGATTTTCTCCAGCGAGAAGCTCGTCTTCACGTCGATCACGGACGGGTGGTGCAGCAACTGGTCCTGCACGAAACGGGAGAAATGCGCCATGTCCTCGACCTGCACGCGCAGCAGGTAGTCCATCTCGCCGGTCATCGCGTGACATGCCACCACTTCCGGCCACGTTTGCACCGCCGCGCGAAACAGGTCGGCGTGCGTGGCGCCAGGCCGCGCCGTCGACGTGCCCTCGCCACGCGTGCCCACAATCGGGCTGCCGCGCTTTTCCAGCCGTACATTGACGTACGCCAGCAAATCGAGCCCTAACTTCTGCGCGTCGAGCAGCGCCACGTACCCGCGAATCACGCCGCTTTCCTCGAGCCGACGAATCCGCCGCAAACACGGGCTCGGCGACAGATTCACACGCTCCGCGATCTCCTGATTTGATAACCGCCCGTTCTGCTGGAGGATCGCGAGAATTCGCCGGTCGATCGCGTCTATCTCAAATTCAGCCATCTTCTGCCACCTTTCCCGCCTGACGAGGCAGTAAATAGCGCCAGCGTAGCCATGTGCAATCAAGTTCGCAAGTTTTCGCCGGCTTCAGGCCGATACACTGACACTCATCCGTTCACAGAAAGACACGCTTCCCCGCGATTCAGGAGACAGACATGCAGGTACCAACCTGGGAGAACCCCGTCGGCACCGACGGCTTCGAGTTCATCGAGTACACCGCGCCGGATCCGAAGGCGCTCGGCAAGTTGTTCGAGCAGATGGGCTTCACCGCCGTCGCGCGGCATCGTCACAAGGACGTGACGCTGTACCGTCAGGGCGATATCAACTTCATCGTCAACGCCGAGCCGGATTCGTTCGCCCAGCGCTTCGCGCGTCTGCACGGCCCGTCGATCTGCGCGATCGCGTTTCGCGTCCAGGACGCGGCCAGGGCGTATCAGCATGCACTCGAGCGCGGCGCCTGGGGCTTCGACAACAAGACCGGCCCGATGGAGCTGAACATTCCGGCGATCAAGGGCATCGGCGATTCGCTGATCTATTTCGTCGATCGCTGGCGCGGCAAGAACGGCGCCGAGCCGAACAGCATCGGCGACATCAGCATTTATGACGTCGATTTCGTGCCGATCGAAGGCGCGAACCCGAACCCGGCCGGCCACGGCCTGACGTACATCGATCACCTGACGCACAACGTCCATCGTGGCCGCATGCAGGAATGGGCGGAGTTCTACGAGCGGCTCTTCAATTTCCGCGAAGTGCGTTACTTCGATATCGAAGGGAAGGTGACGGGCGTCAAATCGAAAGCGATGACGTCGCCGTGCGGCAAGATCCGCATCCCGATCAACGAGGAAGGGTCGGAGACGGCCGGCCAGATCCAGGAATACCTCGACGCCTATCACGGCGAAGGCATTCAGCACATTGCGCTCGGTAGCGCGGACATCTACACGACGGTCGACGGCCTGCGCGCCTCGAATATCGCGCTGCTCGACACGATCGACACGTATTACGAACTGGTCGATCGCCGCGTGCCCTGCCATGGCGAACCGCTCGATGAATTGCGCAAGCGCAAGATCCTGATCGACGGCGCGCCGGACGACCTGCTGCTGCAGATCTTCACCGAAAACCAGATCGGACCGATCTTCTTCGAGATCATCCAGCGCAAGGGCAATCAGGGCTTCGGCGAAGGCAACTTCAAGGCGCTCTTTGAATCGATCGAGCTCGACCAGATTCGTCGAGGTGTGGTGCAGGACAAGACGTAACCACCTGCCACGAAGATCGTGATGCAAAAAGGGCGAGGACCCCGTGATGGATCCTCGCCCTTCCTCGTTGATGCGGCCGCCGTATGGAGGCCACCGCGCAAGTTCAATGTCAGCCGGCCAGCGGGCCGGCAGCGGTGGGACCGGTCAGGAGCGCCGGTCGGCTTGCTTCGCCTGCGTGAACTGCGGCTGATCCGCGTCCCGCGATGCGAACGCGTCATGGATGGTGCGGCCGGCCGCGGTCGCGAGGGTGCTCGCGCTATTCGGGCGAACCGGTGCGCTCATGGCAAAGAATGCTGCCGAGACCATCATGAAGGTCTGAATGTTACGTGTAATCATGCGTACTCCTTTTTCTGACTGCCTGTCCGTCCTGAGGCTCGACCGTATGCAGAGCGCTGCCAGACTTGAACAGGTGGGCTATTAGACACGCATCGGCCGCCCGGTTCCAGTCAATCGGGCAGCTTTTACAGCCTGTTACAGCACGAGATCAAACGTTACGATCGTGCTCACACAATCGTCACATCTGTGTCGCACGCGCTCGCTCATATGGCCATCCGGCCGGACGGCGGCGGGTTTGTACCAGTGCTACCATCACAAAAAAGCCGTCAATATGGCGACCCTGGCCGAAGCATTCACAAGATGCGAAAGCGCAGAAGTTTTGGTGATCCCAAACAGGTTGGAGGAGTACACATAATGAATGCCCCACTAGACGCCGGACAACGGGCCTCGCTCGAAGCCGCGCTATCTTCCGTCACGCTCGACGACAAATACACGCTCGAACGCGGCCGCGCGTACATGAGCGGCATCCAGGCGCTGGTGCGTCTGCCGATGCTGCAGCAGGAACGCGACAAGGCCGCCGGGCTCAACACCGCGGGCTTCATCTCCGGTTATCGCGGCTCGCCGCTTGGCGGACTCGACCTGTCGTTGTGGAAGGCGAAGCAGCATCTCGCCGGGCACCGGATCGTGTTCCAGCCGGGCGTCAACGAAGACCTCGCCGCCACTGCCGTCTGGGGCTCACAACAGGTCAATCTGTACCCGGGCGCGAAATACGACGGCGTGTTTTCGATGTGGTACGGCAAGGGCCCCGGCGTCGACCGTACCGGCGACGTCTTCAAGCACGCGAACTCGGCCGGATCGTCGAAACACGGCGGCGTTCTCGTTCTCGCCGGCGACGACCACGCGGCGAAATCCTCCACGCTGGCGCACCAGTCCGAACATATCTTCAAGGCGTGCGGCATTCCGGTGCTGTTTCCGTCGAACGTTCAGGAATACCTCGACTTCGGTCTGCACGGCTGGGCCATGAGCCGCTATTCAGGCCTGTGGGTCGCGCTCAAGTGCGTGACCGACGTGGTCGAATCGTCGGCTTCCGTCGATATCGATCCGCACCGCACGCAGATCGTGCTGCCGACCGATTTCGCGATGCCCGATGGCGGCCTGAACATCCGTTGGCCCGATCCGCCGCTCGTGCAGGAAGCGCGTCTGCTCGACTACAAGTGGTACGCCGCGCTGGCTTATGTGCGCGCCAACAAACTGGATCGCATCGAGATCGATTCGCCGCAGGCGCGCTTCGGCATCATGACCGGCGGCAAGGCGTATCTCGACGTGCGTCAGGCGCTCACCGACCTCGGCCTCGACGACGAAACCTGCTCGCGCATCGGCATTCGTCTGTACAAGGTCGGCTGCGTGTGGCCGCTCGAGGCGCAGGGCGCGCATGCGTTCGCGCGCGGGCTCGAGGAAATTCTCGTGGTCGAGGAAAAGCGGCAGATCCTCGAATACGCGATCAAGGAAGAGCTGTACAACTGGCCGGACGCGCAGCGTCCGCGCGTGTACGGCAAGTTCGACGAGAAGGACGGCGCCGGCGGCGAATGGTCGGTGCCGATGGGCAACTGGCTGCTGCCCGCGCATTACGAGCTGTCGCCCGCCATCATCGCGACGGCAATCGCCACGCGGCTCGACAAGTTCGACCTGCCGCCGGACGTGCGCGCGCGAATCGCGACGCGCATCGCCGTGATCGAGGCGAAGGAACGCGCGCTGGCGAAGCCGCGCGTCGAGGCGGAACGCAAGCCGTGGTTCTGCTCGGGCTGTCCGCACAACACGTCGACGAACGTGCCGGAAGGCTCGCGCGCGATGGCCGGCATCGGCTGCCACTACATGACGGTGTGGATGGACCGCAGCACCAGCACGTTCAGCCAGATGGGCGGCGAAGGGGTCGCGTGGGTCGGCCAGGCGCCGTTCACGAACGACAAGCACGTGTTCGCCAATCTCGGCGACGGCACGTACTTCCACTCCGGGTTGCTCGCCATTCGCGCGGCGATCGCGTCGAAGGCGAACATCACCTACAAGATCCTCTATAACGACGCAGTCGCGATGACGGGCGGCCAGCCGGTCGACGGCGTGCTGACCGTGCCGCAGATCACGCATCAGCTTGCCGCCGAAGGCGCGACGAAGATCGTCATCGTCACCGACGAGCCGGAGAAGTACGACAACGCAAAACAGCAGCTCGCGCCGGGCATCGCGATTCATCATCGCGACCAGCTCGATGCCGTGCAACGCGAACTGCGCGAAATCAGCGGCACGTCGATCCTGATCTACGACCAGACGTGCGCGACGGAAAAGCGTCGCCGCCGCAAACGCGGCACGTATCCCGATCCGGCGAAACGCGTCGTGATCAACGAGGCCGTGTGCGAAGGCTGCGGCGACTGCTCGGTGAAGTCGAACTGTCTGTCGGTCGAGCCGCTGGAAACGGAGTACGGCACGAAGCGCCAGATCAACCAGTCGACGTGCAACAAGGACTTTTCGTGCCTGAACGGCTTCTGCCCGAGCTTCGTCTCGGTCGAAGGCGGCCAGTTGCGCAAGCCGAAGGCGGCCTCCGGCGTCGGCAGCGAGGCCATGCCGCCCGTCCCGGAACCGGACGTACCCGCCATCGAAAAGCCATATGGCGTGCTGGTGACGGGCGTCGGCGGCACGGGCGTCGTCACGATCGGCGCGCTGCTCGGCATGGCCGCGCATCTGGAGAACAAGGGCGTCACGGTGCTCGACGTCACGGGGCTCGCGCAGAAGGGCGGCGCGGTGATGAGCCACGTGCAGATCGCGAACCGTCCGGCCGACATCCACGCGACGCGCATCGCGATGGGCGAAGCGAGCCTCGTGATCGGTTGCGACGCGATCGTCACGGCCAGCGACGAATGCCTGTCGCGGATGCAGGCGGGCCAGACGCGGGTCGTGCTGAACAGCGCGGCAACGCCGACCGCCGAGTTCATCAAGAACCCGAACTGGCGTTTCCCGGGTTCGAACACGGAAGCCGACGTGCGCGCGGCAGCGGGCGTTGACGACGTCGACGCGGTCGATGCGAATCACTTCGCGCTCGCGCTGCTGGGCGACGCGATCTACACGAACCCGTTCGTGCTGGGTTACGCATGGCAGCGCGGCTGGGTGCCGCTGACGCATCAGTCGCTCAGGCGCGCGATCGAACTGAACGCGGTGCAGGTCGAAAAGAATCTGTCGGCGTTCGAATGGGGCCGCCGCGCGGCGCACGATCTGGCTGGCGTGCGCAAGCTCGTGAAGTCGCAGGCGCGCGGCGAAGCGGGCACGAGCGCGGGCACCGCGGATGAACCGGCGACGGGCGGCAAGATCATCACGCTGCATACGCCGAAGGCGCTCGACACGCTGATCGACAAACGCGCAGCGTACCTCGCGGCGTATCAGAACGACGCGTACGCCACGCGCTATCGCACGCGCGTGGCCGACGTTCGCGCGAAGGAAGCGTCGCTCGATACCGGCGACGGTCAATTCCCGCTGACTGAAGCGGTCGCGAAAAACCTGCACAAGCTGATGGCGTACAAGGACGAATACGAAGTCGCGCGGCTGTATGCCGACCCGGCGTTCGTCGAGAAACTGAAGGCGAGCTTCGAGGGCGACTGGAAGCTCAATCTATATCTCGCGCCACCCGCGTTCTCGAAGAAAGACGCGCAGGGGCACCTGATCAAGAAAAAGTACGGCCCGTGGGTGTTCACGGCGATGAACGTGCTCGCGAAGCTGAAGTTCCTGCGCGGCACGGCGCTCGATCCGTTTGGAAAAACGGACGAACGTCGCACGGAACGTGAGCTGATCGGCGAATACGAGGCGCTCGTGCACGAGCTTTGCGCGGGGCTGACCGCCGGGAACCGCGCGCTGGCTGTCGAACTGGCGAGCCTGCCAGACGACATCCGCGGTTACGGTCACGTGAAGGAGAACAACCTGAAAGGCGTGCGCGTGAAGTGGAACGATCTGCTGGCCCGCTGGCGCGCGCCAGAACCGGGTAGCGTGCCGCACGTGGCCTGAGCATGCCGCCCGTCACGGCGGGTTACACGAAACGCATGGCGTAGTAAGGTGAAGTAAAACGAAAGGCGGTTGTCCTTCACGGGCAACCGCCTTTTTTTACCGGACGACAGAGGTTGAATCGACCGGACCCGCGAAACGCCATCACAGGCGTCCTGCGCTCCATCGGTCAATCAACATCGCCCCACATCAAGCTCACATCAGCCCGCCGAACGCACCCGCGCATTCGCCGACGCCACCGCCGTCATATTGATGATCCGGCGCACCGTCGCGGCCGGGGTCAGGATATGCACCG
>CALFSF010000281.1 GCA_937917025.1 uncultured Paraburkholderia sp. | reverse complement strand
CGCGTTCTCGACGGGAAGGTCGACATCCTGGGTCACGGCAGCATCCGTTTCAATACTGATTTGCGGTCGATCCATTCGTGCTTGAGCGCGCCGCCGATGTGCATCGCGAGGAGCGCATACAGCGCATAGCCGAGCCACGTATGCAGCGTGCCGAGCCGGTCGTGCAGGTGCAGGTGTTCCTTCACGGCAGGATCGAGATTCATGATGAATCCGATGCGCGGCCACGGCACGATGCCGAAGAGGCTCATCGGATGCGTCGCCGCGTCTTTCCACGCGGAGTCGTGCATCCATCCCGAGAGCGGCAGTCCGATCATCAGCAGGTAGAGCAGAAAGTGCGCGACGTGTGCCGCGCCGCGCTCCCAGTCCGGAAAACCGCGCGGCAGCGGCGGCGGCCGGTGCGACGCGCGCCACAGAATGCGCAGCAGCACGAGGCCCAGCACCGTGATGCCGATCGACTTGTGCGTATCGATGACGGGGCGCACCCAGTCGTCCGGAAGCGAATCCGCGCTCAGCCCGAGCGTAACGTTGACGAGGATGAGCACGGCAATGATCCAGTGCAGCAGCATCGCGGTGCGCGAGTACTGCGAGGGCGTCGTCGCGCCGGCCAGTTCGGTGCGGGACGGGTTGGCTTGTGTATTCATCGGTGGCGTCTTCAGAAGGATGGAGGCGATGAAAGCTGTTAGAAATGGGGCGCTAGTGTATTCCGCTTACGACCCTCTCGTGGTCTCAAGTCAAACGCCGCTCGCGCGTACTTTATTCCCGATGCACCGTTTCGGACATTTCCGGATATTTCACGGAATAACCTGGCACTGGATGTGTAAACAGTGCAGGCGTACTGTCATTTATCGGCGTGTCGCGCGACTCACGTTCACGAATGCGCAAAAGCGTTTGACGGGTTCCGCGGACAAACGTGCGGATTCCGGCGAACGTCGGGCGCCGTGGCGGCCCTGACATCGAGGCCGGAGACATTACCTGGATGAATATCATGAAACGCTCGAAACGGATTTTCCTGAGGGTGTTCGGCGCGACCACGCTCGCTGGCGGCACGGCCGCGTGGCGCCTGTTCGGCGCCGCGCCGGCGCAGGCGCAGGCGGCCCCTGGCACGCCGTTCGAAGTCGTCCATTCGGACGCCGAGTGGCACAAGATGCTGACCGACGCGCAATACAACGTGCTGCGCGAGGAAGGCACCGAGCACCCATACAGCAGCCCGCTCAACAGCGAACACCGCGCGGGCATCTTCGCGTGCGCGGGGTGCCGGCTGGACCTGTTTTCATCGAAGACAAAATTCGACAGCCACACCGGCTGGCCGAGCTTCTGGAAGCCGCTGGATGGCGCCGTCGCGACGCAGACCGACACGTCGTTCGGCATGGCGCGCAATGAGGTGCACTGCCGGCGCTGCGGCGGGCACCTTGGACACGTCTTCGATGACGGGCCGCCGCCCACCGGTCTGCGCTATTGCATGAACGGCCTTGCGATGACGTTTACGCCCAAAGCCGTATGACGCCTTTGCCGCGTATCTGCACGTAAAGCAGCAACGGTCCCGCGCCGGCCGGGCATCACGCAAAACGGCGCGTTGAACGAGGACGTGGATCATGAAGTTCCTGACTCAAACTTTCAGACGCTCGACGCGCACGCGCACGCGTGCGCTGGCCGTCGCGGTGGCGCTTGGCGTTGCCGGCGGCGCGCTCGTCATGACGCAGCGCACGGCGATGTCGGCGGAAGCCGCTGTCGTGATTGCGCCGCCGGCCGTGGACGAACCGTCAACGGGCGCGCATACGGAAACAGCGGTACTCGCGGGCGGCTGCTTCTGGGGCGTGCAGGGCGTGTTCCAGCACGTGCGCGGCGTGACGAACGTCGTCGCCGGCTATTCGGGCGGCGCGCGCGATACGGCCGAATATGAAACGGTCAGCACCGGGCAGACAGGCCACGCGGAATCCGTGCAGATCACGTACGACCCGTCGCAGATCACGTACGGCCGGCTGCTGCAAATTTACTTTTCGGTCGCGCACGATCCGACCGAGCTGAACCGGCAGGGCCCCGACGTCGGCACGCAATACCGGTCGGCGATCTTTCCGGCAAACGACATGCAAAAGCAGATCGCGCAGCGCTACATCGCGCAGCTCGACAAGTCGCACGCGTTTGCCGCGCCGATCGTGACGAAGACCGATGCGCTGAAGGCGTTCTATCCGGCCGAAGGCTATCACCAGAACTATCTGACGCTGCACCCGGACTCGATGTATATCGCCATCAACGATCTGCCGAAGGTCGCGAACCTCAAGCGACTGTTCCCGACGCTCTACCGCGACAAACCGGTTCTTGTGACGACGGCTTCGAAATGAGCACTGCCTGCGGCTAGACCGCGGGCGGATAGTCGTTGCGTGTCAGGGACTTGAACGACGTGTGCGCAGGTTGTCCACAGGCTTGTGAACAAAATGTGGGGATAACCTGGGTATGGCTGACGTTGTGAAGAGAGCGGGCGGCCGGGCGGGCCGCCCTTGTTGCTTCAGCGAGGGATATTGCAACGTTGCATTAGCGGGTTGACAGTCGTTGCCGGGTTCGGGCTGAACTCAATACCCGCGCCACCCTCCGTGACGCTCACGCGACGCTTCACGACGCGACTGACGCTCACGCCATTCGCGTTCACGCCATTGACGCGCGCGCCAGTCACCGTAGTCGCCGTAACCGTAGCCTACGACGACCGGCGCGGGCGCCACATAGACAGGCGCGGGAGCATACACCGCGGGGCCTGGAATGCCGAGTCCGATCGCCACATTGACATGCGCCGATGCGGCCGACGACGCCGCGAGCACGGCGATACCCAGTACTGCTCCAAGGATCTTCTTGTTCATCTGTTTCTCCTTGCACGTCGTGTGCGTTGTCAGTGACTACGGCTCGAAGTCTATGAGACGAGGTCGGACACAGGTGAAACAGCGGTGCGAGAAAGGTAACGCTGCGTTACGCAGCGCTTACGGCCTGCGCGCGATGAAATCGATTTCCACGAGCGCGTCGCACGCGAGCGCCGTCACGCCGATGCAGGTTCTGGCCGGCAACGCGTCCTTTGGAAAATACGCGCGGTATATCCCGTTCATCGACGCAAAGTCGCGTTTGAATTCAGTGAGGAAGATGCGCGCCGACACGACGTGTTCGAGTCCGAGCCCCATGCCTTGCAGCACGAGTACGAGGTTATCCATCACGCGCCTTGTCTGTGCGACGACGCCTTCTGGCAACGGCGCATGATCGTCGTCGGGCGAAGTCGGCATCTGTCCGGTGATGAAGATCCATCCGTCTGATTCGGTGGCGTGACAGAACGGTCCGACCGGTGTCGGCGCGGCCGGAACCATCCAGAACTTGATGTCGTGACTCACAGGCGTCTCCGTGTGTGGCGACCGGCGTGGTGCGGTCCCGTCAGAAGATAGCGCGTCAAAAATGCGTTGCGCAGACCGCACGCCTGAGTTTGCACCGGTGGGCGATAGTCGTTTCCACTCAAGCACTTGCGACGCAACCGGTGCGGTTGTCCACAACCTTGTGAACATAAAGTGGGGATAACTTTGCGAAGGGCCACCGCCTGGCGCGCATTTCTCACATGCTACGATGACCCGCAATGAACATGGAGACTGGCGCGCGGCCTGTCGTTAAGCGCTTTCGTGCGGCGCATCTGGCCGCAACCGCGTCGCGTGCTGTACGGCGCGGGCCTGTGGTTCGTCGCGCATCTGGCGTCGCTCGCCGTGTTCGTTGCCGTCTCGATGGCCATGGACCCGAACGGGGCACGCAACATCGCGTTCGACTTCGTCTGGCCGCCACGTGGCGAAATCGCACTCGCGTGGCTGTTGCTGTTTCTGCTCTTTCCGTTTCAATGCGCCATCGAGGAGCTCGTGTTTCGCGGCTGGCTTGCACGCACGCCAGGCCAGGTCATACGAAAAACGCTGGTGCATCGCGCTGCTGGTGGGCATCGCGTTTTCGGCGGCGCATGGCGTCGAGGGTTACTGGCGTTTCGCCGTCTACGTCGTGGTGTCACTCGGGCTCTCGGCACTCGTCAGTCTGACCGGAAGACTCGACGAAGCAATGGGCGCTCACGCCATGAACAACGTATGGGTTGCGACCGTCGCCATTCTTTTCAGCGGTCAGGACGATCCCGCGAATTTCATCGCGAACACCGCGTCGATTACGTGGCTCACGTTTCTTGCCGCGGTTGTGCTGTCCGCGACGCTGTATCTGATCGCGCGATGGCGCATGCGCCGCGCAGCACCCGTCGCGATCTCATAACGTGTATTAGCCGGTTCTTCGCCCCTATCAGGCCATTAATGTCGCGATCCGCCGATGCGGAATCATCTGGCTGTGTGGAACTGAGTGGTGCCGCACGCTCGTCTGTAGACGCACCCCCTGCACCGCAGTAGAGTTCAGAAAAATTTATCTGAAAAGAACTCGGGGGCGACATGACCTACACGTCATGGACGGTCAGGACACTCGCTGTCCCTTCGGCAATCTGGCTGGCATTTGCCTGCGGTTTCGCCGCTCACACACTCGATCCACTGTTCACAATGCTGACGCTCGGGATGCGTCCGCTTGTTTTGCTATGGACCGTCGTGTGGCTCTTCGCGAGCGCGATGGGCAAGGAAAGGCTACCGGTCACGCAAAGCGACGGGACATTAAAAGCGCAACTGTCAGCCAACGCGGCGCCGGCAACGTCTCCCGCCGGTGCGGCGCGTCGGATCGCACGGAGCACCACCGCAACGACGACTGCACGGACAGCGACGCCCGTATGGCGCCGCTACGCCGCGCGAACGCTCGACCTGCTGCTATGGACGTTCCTTGCCACCTACGCGGTGGCGTTTATCAACACCGTGACGGGTTGGCACCTGCTGCAGTTTCGCTCGACGCTCATGGTGAACATGAGTTTTCTGGGCATGATTTATCTGCCGCTTGCGCTCTTCCTCGACGCGGTGGTTTATGCCGCGTGCGGAAACAGCATTGGCAAGGCATTGCTTGGCATTCGCGTCGTGGAACCGGACGGTGTCGCGCCTTCATTTGGCCGTTACCTCGCGCGCAATTTCTCGGTGTGGGCGCGCGGCTTTGCGTTTGGCCTGCCCGTTGCGCAGCAGCTTGTCATGCTCCTGAACGTGGTACTACTTAAGCGCGACGGGATTACCGCGTGGGATGCGCGTCTGAAGTTTCGTGTGGTTCGCGAACCGTGCGCGGCCGTTCACTATCTGCTGGCGGTGCTATTCGCAGCGTTGCTTGTATCGGCGGCTGCTTACCATCGCACAATGCATCGCAGCGCTGACGGCATGACGCCGGCCGCGAACATGCAGCCTGAAGCGGCACGTGCAAGACTCGCAACCGCTGAAACGCTGGAGACCGTTGCGCCCGTCAAAAAGCTTTAGCCATTGAAGGCGCGAATGCAATGCCCGCCGATGACGAGAACCGTACTGCCGGTGTCAGTCGCGCGCGTTCGGCTAGCGCCTGGGGCCGAAGTCGTTTGCGGTAACGACGATGCGTCCACCAGGATTGGCCAGCAGCTTTCTTTCCGCCACGGCAAAAATGCGTTTGTGGCCGTCGTCGAAAGTTCTGAGGATTCGCGCTTCGGGGGCGCCGCGCTGCAGCCAGAAATGCTGTTCCAGCGCTTCGCGCGTTATCGCGCACTCATGGTCTCGCCCTCGAAGTGACAGAACGAAGACCACTGCCCGTCCATCGGGCGAGACGCTGGGCTCGAACTCCACAATCTCCATGACACACCTCGCAGCATCCGGTCGGCCAGCGAAGTCTCATACTTCGCGTGGCTCCCGGATCAATTTAACAGAAGCACGGCGCGCGCGTTAGCGTCGCCAACGGAAAACGGTATTACCGGAACCGGGCGAAACCTGTGAGCGAATCGGCTGCTATCCGCTGACGAATACGCGCGTTCGTAAAGCGCGTACCCGTTGTAAATTCAGTCAGCAGTATGTCAAGTGTCTGTGGGCGCGGTGCGGCGCCGACCTGATCGTTTCGCGCGAACGACGAAACGGCAAACCAGGAGTGCGGCGGAAGCAGTTCGTGCAGACAGGTACCTTGCGCGTCGGAAAACCGCAGGCAGCCGGTATCTGGATAGAAGGCGACGGTAATGGCATCGCTGCCGGTTCCCCGCGTTGCAGTGCATGGCTTGATGGTGAGCATGTTCTGGTTCTTTTGCGTCAGATGTTCTTTCAACGCGCCACCGGACGCGCCACCCGGTAGCGTCCCGGCTCCGGCAGGAGGCCACCCGGGTCATTTCATACGCAATTCATGTACCTGACCGTTCGCGGCCGTACGGTAATGTCATATATGTAGTATCCGACGGGTGTTTTCGGGAGCCTCGCCCGCCGCGTGGGTATTTGTCAGGACGACGGAAGTGCGCGGGATTTACAACGAATATCATCGCGGCAGCCACGACCGCCCGCGTTTGAAATAGCGATGCACCGCGGTCGCCCATTGCGGATCGGCCATCGCGGGCCAGTGATCCTTGTCGAAACCGGGCGCGTTCCTGATTTCGTCCGCGGTGATATGGACGAGAAAGAGCTTTTCGTCGACGTTCAATGTCAGTGCGCCCCACGGAATGGCGTGCAGCGTGCTGCCGATGCCGCGAAGGCCGCCGGCGGACAGCACGGCGTACGCGATCCTTCCGCTTCGGACGTTCAGCATGATTCCCGCGATGTGTCCGATGTGCTCGCCATCCGTTGTCACGACCTTGTCGCCCGCCAGCGTTGCGGCGGCCATCACGTCCGGACCAGGGCCGTCGCCCGGGAGAACGCCGACGATATTCGCGCCGTCGTCGCCCGGGGGTGGTTGCGAGGTGGGATCGGGTGCGCTCATGATGCTCTCCTGATCGATGTACTTCACCGGTTGCGCAAGCCTCGTGCCTGACATACCGTTGCCAGATACGCGTGACTGGCTGGTTCGTGCGTGGCCGCGTACGCCAGCTCCGTCGCATTGCCTGCTCGAGGTCAGGCCTTTTATGCGCGCCTTAAGGCTCGCTTAATTGTTCGCTGCGACTATGAGTCGACCCCTGTTTAGCCGCCAGATCATCGGCGGCAATTTTTTTAGGCATCAGGGGTGCCAGACGTGAAGCGAAGTTCAACCAGCGATGGAGAGTCGACGATGGTTCAGGATAGTGTGCGTGAACAGCTTCGGGCCATGTCCAGCGCGGAGCGCGGATTCGCCCCACGGACGTGCCGGATTTCCGAGCCTTTTCAGCCGCCTTGGGGACGCCCGTACCGGTTTGTCGAATGGTCGCCGCATGCGGAAGAAGATGCGTGTTGCCGCGTCGTGCCTGCGGAAAGCAGCGCGGAAGAGATTGTCGCGACGCTCATGGCTCACGTTCCCGGAAGGCGTGTTCGACTTTCCGGCGAAGACGCGTGAGGCAATATCGGCGACAGCAGCGCCAGTTTCAGGCACGCCTTTTTAGTAACTGCTAACTCAAACTCTACAGCCTGTTTAGACGATTTCGTTTCATCGGAAAACACGATTAGCGCGGAATGAAACGCGTCTGATACTTTCCTTTCTTCAGGTTCCAGTTGGCTTTCTGTTTTTCAGGAAAAGCATCGTATTCCCGATGATCCACCCAGACATGGACATATCTGCCGCGTGACCGGGTGTTCTCGCTTATCGCAAGGCAAACAGTCCCGACATTTTCGCTCGACGCGCCGAAGAATTCTCAATGTCCAAAGCGAAAGATACGAAACACGGACTGTGAATACCGCAACTGTCGCTTTAAAAGCGTGAAGTATTGACAAAACTTTTGTCATTGAGTGGCTGTACGTGGCATAGTGCGACCATCTAAACCTGAAGGGAGGCTCTGATGGCCACACTGGAACAGATCCAGGCGCGATTGAAAAAACTCCAGGCGCAAGCCGATGCGCTTATCGCGCGAAAGACACAAGCAGCGGTCAACCAGATTCGTGAGCTAATGCTCAAACATGGTTTGACGACGGCTGATATTGAATCGAAAGCAAAAGCGCGACGTGAGGCAAATGCCCTAAGCGGTCGTTCAGCGAACGGCAAGGCGAAACCGTCCGCTGCCGCAAAAGGCAAACTTCCGGCGAAGTATCGTGATCCGAAAACGGGCGCGACATGGAGTGGTCACGCGCGGCCGCCGGCCTGGATCAAGGATGTCAAGGACCGCACGAAATTTCTGATCGACGCGGCCGCGGAATCTCCCGCTGCGGCATCGGGTGTCGCCGGGAAAGCGAAGGCCGCGGTCAGGCGCGGCGCTGCCGCCAAAAAGGCAACGGCAAAGAAAGTCGCGGCAAAGAAGACAACGGTTGCAAAGAAAGTAACCGCTAAAAAAGCCGCAGGTGCAAAAACAGCAGTAAAGCGTCCTGCTGCGACTGCCGGTAAAAGGGCCGCTGTCAAAAAGACGGCAGCTAAAAAAGGCGCGGCTAAAAAGGCAACGGCAGTGAAGACGGTCGCGGCCAAGAAGACCGCTACTGCTACAGACGCAGTTGCTGCATCGTAAGTAGTGGATGCGCGTCGTCGGGCGAAAAATGGCTCGACGACGGCAATCGACACGACTATAACCGGAACCGGTTTTGCTGCCCTGTGCGCGTGACGCATGCGAGTGAGGGTGGGAAAGTACAGCAGGTTACTGCTTGAACCATCGCTTCGACACGTTGTCGACGACGATCTTCGCATGTGCGTCGGCCTTCGCTTTCGCTTCGGCAAGCTCGGCGGGCGTCTGGCTTGCGCTCAGGCAGGCCTGGCGATAGTCCGGTAGCGTGACTGAACAGGTCATCGCCATATCTTTGGCGCCTTTCACGTCGCCGCTATCGCGATAGAACGCGATCAGATCGGGCCACGCCTTGGGCGCACGGCCAAAATACACAAATTGCTGTTCGATGAAGCTTCGCGCCTGCTGGCGATTCGTGCTCGCCATGTTGTTAGCGATCGCCACCTGAAGGCGCCACGATCGTTCGGGTGATTTGAGGTTTCGGCTGAAAGCCTGAACAGGGCTTTCCTTCGATCGTCCCTGCGAAAGCGCAATTGCATTGCCAAGGTAAAAATCCAGCATGGCGTCGTCGGCGTTGGCTCCCGACGCGGCCTTTGCCGCCAGTTTGAGCGCTTCCGCGTATCGGTGTTGGGCCTCGAGCATTTCGATATCTGGCACAAGCGCGTAATGCGCAAGCGTCTGTGCGTTTCTGCGTTGATGCTTCGCGTCTTCCCATGGCTTTACCCGGCCTGGCGGCCGCTTCCCGGCAATCAGCGTAGCGACCTCCTTGCTCAGGTCGTCTTCGCGCGCGGCACCGTCGGGGTGCGGATCCTGGATTGCAGCCGTCCCTTTGGCGATGGCGTCGTCGAGCGCTTGTGCAGCGGAAAAGGTGCCCTGATTCAGGCTTATTTGCCCTTCGGTGAGTGCTCCATTGACTTTCGTGAGCGCATCGTTGATCGCAGCGAGTGCCTGAAGCGGCACCGCCGCATCTGATGCGACCGCCGGCGGTGGAGGCGTTTTCGGCGCGCGTGCGAGCGTATCCGTACGAATTTTTTCGCGGATCGCGTTGTCCTGTTCCTCGCGTAACTTTGCGTTGCGCGCTCTCGCGTCGCGGTCATAGGAATCGATGCGTTCAAGGAAAGCCTTGAAGCCGTGAATATACGAATAACCGCATCGCAGACTGACCGTGGCGCCAAAGAGATCCGCTTGCTCCTCGATGTGGCGCTGCCACGCCGGCATGAGCGCCATCGTGCCGATCGCCTGAACGACGGCTATCTTGTCGAGCCCGTTCCAGCCTTTGTCGGCAACCTTGCGGTTGACGTATGTCCACGTAACACCCGCGATGAGCGTCGACGTGTCGCCCGCGTTCTTCACGTCGTATACGGCGTAGTGGTTGAGATAAATGTGGCCGAACTCGTGCGACAGGATCGCAAAAATCTCATCCTCTGATTCCGCCGACTGAAGCCATCCAAGGGAAATATAGATATTGCCGGCGGCGCTCGAACTCGCATTCAGCGAAGTCTGCGCGGTAATGTGTACCGCGCCTGGCCAGTCCGCGGTGCCGGTTGCGACCTTGATCTTCCTTAGCAGGCCGTTCAGGTATTTCTCCATCTCCGGCATGAACACCAAGCCCCAGCCGTCAGCCCGATGATCGTTCAGGTCCTCATTGAGATCTGGCCAGGTGTGCGAAGGCACCGGTGGAAGCTCTCATGCTACCGTCATGACCGCATTGTCCGGTCCCACGCCGGGAACGGACGCGATCCCGGCCGGCACGGGAATATTCGCGCACGCCCCCATTCGCCAGACAGAGATCGCAGCTGACGCC
>CALFSF010000280.1 GCA_937917025.1 uncultured Paraburkholderia sp. | reverse complement strand
AAGACCAACATGGTGATCTTCCGCGAGAACTCGGAAGACATCTACGCCGGCATCGAATGGCCCGCCGAATCCGCGGAAGCGAAGAAGGTCATCAAGTTCCTGCGCGAAGAAATGGGCGTGAAGAAGATCCGCTTCCCGGATACGTCCGGTATCGGCGTGAAGCCGGTGTCGCGCGAAGGCACGGAGCGTCTCGTGCGCAAGGCGATCCAGTATGCGCTCGACAACGATCGCCGCTCGGTCACGCTGGTTCACAAGGGCAACATCATGAAGTTCACGGAAGGCGCATTCCGTGACTACGGCTACGCGCTCGCGCAGAAGGAATTCGGCGCGCAGCTGATCGATGGTGGTCCGTGGATGAAAGTGAAGAACCCGAGGACGGGCGGTGACGTCGTCGTGAAGGACGTCATCGCGGACGCGTTCCTGCAGCAGATCCTGCTGCGCCCGGCTGAATACGACGTGATCGCCACGCTGAACCTGAACGGCGACTATGTATCGGACGCGCTGGCCGCGCAGGTCGGCGGTATCGGTATCGCGCCGGGCGCGAACATGTCGGATTCGGTTGCGATGTTCGAGGCGACGCACGGCACGGCGCCGAAGTACGCCGGCAAGGACTACGTGAACCCGGGTTCGGAAATCCTGTCGGCTGAAATGATGCTGCGTCACCTCGGCTGGACCGAAGCGGCGGACGTGATCATCTCCGCGATGGAAAAGTCGATTCTGCAAAAGCGCGTGACATATGACTTCGCGCGTCTGATGGAAGGCGCGACGCAGGTGTCGTGCTCGGGCTTTGGGCAGGTGCTGATCGAGAATATGTGAGCGCGGTTTCGCTGTTGTGAAGAAGCCCCGGCGTGTTGTATTCAGCCGGGGCTTTTTCATGGCGAGGCTTCAGTTCCGTTACTCGACGTTGAGGACACCCGGGGCGGCGACTGGTGATGTGTACGGGGCGGATTCGATGCGTCGCTCCATGAACAGGCGTGCGACCTGTTTCCCTTTTTCCCTGAGAGGCGTTTCGAGGAACCTGTAGTTGATTTCGCAAAGCCCGATTGTCAGTACGAGCCATGTCACGAGATACCGTCCGGCAAATTCAGGACCAAAATGCGTGCCGTGCGGCTCGATGAGGATCCAGATCGTGCAGGTCAACATGATCGATACCGTGTGGATGAGATACAGACCGAAAGATCTGGCGCCAATCCACATCAGCACTGGCTTGATGAGCCATCCCCTTGCAATGTAGTTCTGGTCGAACGACGCAATGAATACGAGGATCAGTGAAACGATTGCAGTGAGGCCGGTGGAAAACGGTACGGTTTCGAGCTTGCCGAGCCAGTTGGACGGCAGCGATATCAGCAGAAAAAACAGCGCGCCGGTGACGAGGGCCGCGTAACGCGGCTTTCTGAGGAAAGACGGGCGCAATCCGGCATGCAGCGGGCGGCGGGCGAACAGTGCGAGGAGTACGCCCAGTGCTATGGCGTCTGTCCTGGTTGCCCACATAAGGGACCACAATGGGCGCGGAATAAAGATCTGCACGACAACGATCGCGAACAGGATCTGGACGAGCCATCGCCTGAAAAACAGAATGATCAGCGGAAGGGCGAGATAAAACTGCTCCTCCAGGGCGAGGCTCCACCAGACGTTCGCGTTTCCGCACGAGCCGGCTTTCGACTGGCATGCCCAAAAGTGGAAATTGGCGACCTGAGCGAGAATCGCCGTGAAATCCGCAAGGGACTGACGAACGGATCCCCAGATAATGTTGCCGTGCGACGCAATGGCTCCGGCAACGATGACCAGCGCCCACAACAATGACGTCGGCCAGATCCGGTAGACGCGACGGATCCAGAACGAAATGATGGTCTTCCAGCACCTGTCCGCGTCACGCACCTCATCGAGGCGGCCAAGAAGATCCCGCGCAATCACGAATCCGGATATTGCAAAGAAAAGATCGACGCCGCTCCAGAACGCGAAGTAGTCGTCGAGCCGGTGTATGGGATTGCCGTGCCACGGCAGGAAATACTTGAGATGTTCGACAATCGTCAGGAGGACGGCGATGGCCCGGAGCGCCTCGATGTCCTCGATCTTGCCTGTCCGGGACGTGACCACATGACTTGTCATTGCGATTCCCAGTCGGTAGCGTAAGACGTAACAGCGGGTTGAGATCCGCCTTGCTGGTTTTGCAAGACTTATAGCGTCGCCTGAAATCGCGCGAAGTGCGTTCCCCCACACACAGGACAAAGACCATGCACACAAGCGGCTGGCCGTTAGCGAGCGAACGCGCCGCGGCCTGAGATATCATCCCCTCTGCGTGCTTTCACACCCTGCCTGGCTAATCTGCAATGTCGTTGATGTGGCGAATGCTTGTCGTGTTCTCGATCGCGCTGCTCTTCGGGCAGAGCGCGTTCGCGCATGAACACGCCACGCAACTGGCCAGCGCCGGCGCGACGCGGCATATGGCGGGCGCTGAGCCGATATCCGGCGAACTCGCCCGCTCTGCGGCGGGTTGCCCGGAAGGGCTCGCGACGGGCGCGCCGTGTCGTCACGACCATTCCGGCTGCTGCACGAACGCATGTGGTTTTCATTGCTGCGTCTTCCCGGGCACGGCGTATTTCGAACCGCGCGCCCCCGATGTCTCGATCAGACTGCCTGTCTCCGAACCGTCCCACGACAGCGTGACGCACGCGCCACTACTGCGTCCGCCGATCGCGTCATGACGTCACGCCGTGCGCGCGCCGTCCATGCGCGCGCATCGTGCGGATATCCATCGAAGATGTGCCCGGCAAGCGCCTTGCCGGGCCAACGCACGACCCACGCGCGAACGCGCGGCGCCTTGCGCCCGTTCGCCGAAACAAGGAAACCAACATGATTCGCAGGCAATTTCTCGCCCGCTCGCTGGGCGCGGCCGTCGCGTCGCTGCTCACACGCGGCGCTTTCGCCCAGCACGCCGGCCATTCGATGCAGGGCATGGAAGGTATGGGCAGCATGGACGACATGCCGGGAATGGCCGGCATGCACCACGCGATGCCGTCGCCCCAGACACCGCCTCAGGTTTCACTGGCCGCTGACGACGCGTTGCCGGCCGGCGCGCCGCTCCCTGAATTGCGCACGCTCGTGAATTCCAGCGGCGAGGCCGGCATGTTTCGCGCGACGCTCATCGCCGCGCCCAGGAAGCACACGCTGCTCGCCGGCCGGCCGACGACGTTCTGGCAATACAACGGAGCGGTGACGAACAGCGCAGAGGGCCCGGTCACCGGCCCGCTGATCGACGTTCGCGAAGGCGACACCGTCGAGATCCGTTTCGTGAACCGCCTGCCGCAACCGTCGACGATTCACTGGCACGGCCTGCCGGTCCCGCCCGATCAGGACGGCAATCCGTCGTCGATGGTCGCGCCGGGCGCCACGCACGTGTACCGCTTCACGCTGCCGCCCGGAAGCGCCGGCACCTACTGGTACCACCCGCATCCGCACATGATGTCGGCGGAACAGGTGTTTCGCGGGCTGGCCGGACCGATCATCGTCCGCGCCGCCGACGATCCGCTGGCCGGCTTCCCCGAGCGCCACCTGTTTTTCTCCGACCTGAAACTCGCGGCCGATGGCTCGATTCCCGCGAACGACATGATGGACTGGATGAACGGCCGCGAAGGGCAGTTCGTGCTGGTGAACGGCGCGCGCCGTCCGCGCATCGCTGTTACGGAAGATGAGCGCTGGCGTCTGTGGAATGCGTGCAGTGCCCGCTATCTGAGATTTTCGCTCGGCGCCGGGCAGCGCTTCGTTCAAGTCGGCACGGACGGCGGTTTGCTGGAAAAGCCGCGCGAAGGCTTGACCGAGCTGCTGCTCGCGCCCGGCGAGCGCGCCGAAGTGATCGTGCGCGCCGGCAGCGCGCCGTCGCAGGCACCGCTCACCGCCGATGTCTACGACCGTCGCAAGATGGCGATGCCGGCGGGCAGCCTGCCGCCCGACCCGGCGCGCGTGCTCGCCGACGTCGCGTTCCAGCCGCAACCGGCTGGCGAGGCCAGCGACGCAATGCGTGCAATACCTGCCACGTTGCGGACCATCGTGCCGCTTTCTGCACCCGTCGCGCGGAAGTCGGTGGTTTTTTCGGAAGCGATGGACATGGCCGCGATGCACCGTTCTGGCGCGTCGGTCCACGGCATGCCGGCGGGAATGCGGTTCATGATCAACGGCGCCTCGTTCGATCCGAAGCGGGTTACGTTGACGAGCCGGCGCGACGCAGTCGAGGAATGGGCCATCGAGAACCGCACGGACATGGATCATCCGTTCCATCTGCACGGCACGCAGTTTCAGGTCGTCGGCCGGGAGCGCGGTGGGGTAATCACGCCCGAGCCGCTTCTCGCGTGGCGAGACACGGTGAATGTCCAGCCCGGCGAGACCGTGCGCATCGCCACGGTTCAGCGGATGACGGGTGACCGGATGTTCCATTGCCACATCCTCGAACACGAGGACCTCGGCATGATGGGCACGCTCAAGGTCATCTGAGCGCGGCCTCGGGATTCCGGCAACAGACCGGAAATACAAAGGCACAAAACGAAAAAACCCGGCACGAGGCCGGGTTTTCAGGGTCCGGGTATCGAACGGGTCAGGCGGCAGCCTGGATGTTCGATGCCTGTTTGCCTTTGGGGCCTTGCACGACCTCGAAGCTTACTTTCTGGCCTTCCTTGAGCGTTTTGAAACCGTTCATCTGGATAGCCGAAAAGTGTGCAAACAGATCCTCACCGCCTTCGTCGGGCGTAATGAATCCGAAACCTTTCGCGTCATTGAACCATTTGACCGTACCAGTTGCCATGCCAACTTCCCCTGTAACTCATGTCCCTACCACGAGCCCCTCGAAAAGCTTAACGACCGCAGTTGCTGCCGCTCCTCGTTACAAGCTCACCACGGCATTTTTCCGTTATTCCGGCTGGGTGGAAAAAAGTGCCAGCTTGATTGTTGTGGCTATTAATTCGACTGTCAAGAAAATTTTGAGACGGCCGTGGACACGTTGTAAAGACCCAATTTCCAGGGTTTTTCCTTCTTTTCTTATGTGCGGTGGCGCAAGCGGCGCATCTTGAAAAGACGCATAATCGACTCACATGAGGTTCAGACCAGACGGGGCATCGCGGTCGTCCCCCCGCCTGATCAGGCGGGTTGTGCGATACTCGTTTCGACTGCAGTTTTCGGGATAGGCTTTATGTCAGTCCCGTGGGCCGGATCCGCAATCGGCTCGGTGCAGAACTCACGCGTGACAAGGCTGTACGGTCAGGCGGTGGCGAACCGATCGCCGACCAGCCGGTCGGGTTTTGGCAGGATTGCGGGCCTGCCCGGGTTGTTTAGAATTGGATGTATGGCGATTATCCCGGACAAGCAGGATGGCACCGTACTGGAGCGGCAGGAACAGAAGCTGAAACCGCCGGCCATGTACAAGGTGGTGCTGTTGAATGACGACTTCACGCCGATGGAATTCGTCGTGATGATCGTGCAGGAGTATTTCAATAAAGATCGTGAGACCGCAACGCAGGTGATGTTGAAGGTGCATCGCGAAGGTCGGGGGGTTTGTGGGGTCTACACGCGGGACATCGCGTCGACCAAAGTCGAGCAAGTCGTTACCCACGCACGGCAGGCCGGGCATCCGCTGCAGTGTGTGATGGAGGAAGCATGATTGCCCAGGAACTGGAAGTCAGCCTGCACATGGCGTTCATGGAAGCACGCCAGGCGCGGCACGAGTTCATAACGGTCGAACATCTTTTACTGGCCCTGTTGGACAATCCGACGGCAGCAGAAGTGTTGCGCGCGTGTGCAGCCAACATCGAAGATCTGCGCCAGAACCTGCGCAACTTCATTCATGACAACACGCCGACCGTGCCGGGCACGGACGACGTCGATACGCAGCCGACGCTCGGCTTCCAGCGCGTGATTCAACGCGCGATCATGCATGTTCAGTCGACATCGAACGGCAAGAAGGAAGTCACCGGCGCGAACGTTCTCGTCGCGATTTTCGGCGAGAAGGATTCGCACGCGGTCTACTACCTGCAGCAGCAGGGCGTGACGCGTCTGGACGTGGTGAACTTCATCTCGCACGGCATCGCGAAGACGAACAGCACCGACGCCGCGAAAGCGAGCGACACCAGCGCCGAGTCCGATGAAGCTGCCGCGCAGAAGGAAACCCCGCTTGCGCAGTTCACGCAGAACCTGAACCAGATGGCGAAAGACGGCCGCATCGATCCGCTGATCGGGCGCGAGCTGGAAGTCGAACGCGTGGTGCAGGTGCTGTGCCGACGGCGCAAGAACAATCCGCTGCTGGTCGGCGAGGCCGGCGTCGGCAAGACGGCGATTGCCGAAGGTCTCGCCTGGCGCATTACGCGTGGCGAGGTGCCGGACATTCTCGCGGATGCGCAGGTGTATTCGCTCGACATGGGCGCGCTGCTCGCGGGCACGAAGTATCGCGGCGACTTCGAACAGCGTCTGAAGACGGTGTTGAAGGAACTGAAGGAGCGTCCGCATGCGATTCTCTTCATCGACGAAATTCATACGCTGATCGGCGCAGGTGCTGCGTCGGGCGGCACGCTGGATGCGTCGAACCTGCTGAAGCCGGCGCTGTCGTCGGGCACGCTGAAGTGCATCGGCGCGACGACGTTCACCGAATATCGCGGCATCTTCGAAAAGGACGCTGCGTTGTCGCGTCGTTTCCAGAAGGTCGACGTGACCGAGCCGACCGTCGAGCAGACAGTGGCGATCCTGCGCGGCCTCAAATCGCGTTTCGAAGAGCACCACGGCGTGAAGTATTCGTCGGGCGCGCTGAACGCGGCGGCTGAACTGTCGGCGCGCTTCATCACGGATCGTCATCTGCCGGACAAGGCGATCGACGTGATCGACGAAGCGGGCGCGGCGCAACGCATCCTGCCGAAGTCCAAGCAGAAGAAGACGATCGGCAAGGGCGAGATCGAGGAAATCATCTCGAAGATCGCGCGCGTGCCGGCGCAAAGCGTGTCGCAGGACGATCGCAGCAAGCTGCAGACGCTCGATCGCGATCTGAAGAGCGTCGTGTTCGGGCAAGACCCGGCGATCGATGCGCTGTCGGCCGCGATCAAGATGGCGCGTGCGGGTCTCGGCAAGCTGGACAAGCCGATCGGCGCGTTCCTGTTCTCCGGCCCGACGGGTGTCGGCAAGACCGAAGTGGCGCGGCAGCTCGCGTTCACGCTCGGCATCGAGCTGATCCGCTTCGACATGTCGGAATACATGGAGCGTCATGCGGTGAGCCGTCTGATCGGCGCGCCGCCGGGCTATGTCGGGTTCGACCAGGGCGGTCTGCTGACCGAAGCCGTCACGAAGAAGCCGCATTGCGTGCTGCTGCTCGACGAAATCGAGAAAGCGCATCCGGACATCTTCAACGTGCTGCTGCAAGTGATGGACCACGGCACGCTGACGGACAACAACGGCCGCAAGGCGGACTTCCGCAACGTCATCATCATCATGACGACGAATGCGGGCGCGGAATCGATGAACAAGTCGACGATCGGCTTCACGACGCGCCGCGAAACCGGCGACGAAATGATCGACATCAAGCGCATGTTTACGCCGGAGTTCCGTAACCGTCTGGACGCGACGATCAGCTTCCGCTCGCTCGATGAGGAAATCATCATGCGCGTGGTCGACAAGTTCCTGATGCAGCTCGAAGACCAGCTGCACGAGAAGAAGGTCGATGCGCTCTTCACCGACGCGTTGCGCGCGCATCTCGCGAAGCACGGTTTCGATCCGCTGATGGGTGCACGTCCGATGCAGCGTCTGATCCAGGACACGATCCGTCGTGCGCTGGCAGACGAACTGCTGTTCGGCAAGCTGATGAGCGGCGGCCGCGTGACGGTCGACGTCGATGCGGAAGACAAGGTGCAGTTGACCTTCGACGAGCAGCCGGCGCCGCGCAATCCGAATCCGGAAGCGATCGAAGTCGAGTAAGGTTCTACTTTAAGCTGTACGTGAAGGCAGAACGGCGCGGGTTAAACCCCGCGCCGTTCTGCTTTTTGCTTTTGAAAAACGAAAGCGTTTAATGCTTGCCCGTGCTGCCAAAACCACCGGCGCCGCGGATGCTTTCCTCGAAGTCGTCGACGATGTTGAATTCGGCCTGCACGACCGGCACGATCACGAGTTGTGCGAGGCGTTCCATCGGATTCAGCGTGAATTCGGTCTGGCCGCGATTCCACGTTGAAATCATCAGTTGACCCTGGTAATCCGAATCGATCAGGCCAACCAGATTGCCGAGCACGATGCCATGCTTGTGACCGAGGCCCGAGCGCGGCAGGATCAGCGCCGCGTACCCCGGATCGCCGACGTGAATCGCGAGGCCCGTCGGCACCAGCGCGGTTTCACCGGGCTTCAGCGTCAACGGTTCATCGAGGCAGGCGCGCAGGTCGAGGCCGGCGCTGCCCGTTGTCGCGTAGGCGGGCAACTGGTCGCGCATGCGCGCGTCGAGAATCTTCAGGTCGAGTTTCATGCAGGTTCGTGTTGGATTAAAAAAACCTCAGCGTGCCAGCTGGAACGCTTCGGCGAGAAGTTCGTAAGAGCGAAGCCGCGCGCGGTAACTGCCTGCCACCGTCAGGACGATCAGTTCGTCGGCCTGGAACTGTTCCTGGATGGCGAGCATTCTTGCCGTGACGCTTTCAGGCGTGCCGATGATGCTGCGCGGCTTCTCACGGTCGATCACCAGTTGTTCGCGTTCGCCGTATTCCTGCGCGACGCCCTGTTCGGTCGACGGAATCGGCGCGTTCAAACCGTACGCCATCTGCACGCGCCGCAGGTCGACGGCTTTTTCGAGGTCGGCGGCTTCCTGTTCCGTATCCGCGCAGATCACGAAGACGGCGGCGGCGAGATACGGCTGCGCTTCGTTGCCGGCCGTGAAGCGCTCTCGATACGCCTGCGCGACGTGGTGGCCGAAGTGCGCGTTGATAAAATGCGCGAACGAGAAACGCAGGCCCAGCTGCGCGGCAAGCATGCCGCCGAAGTCGCTCGAGCCGAGCACCCAAAGCTGCGGACGGGTGTCGACGGCCGGTTGCAGCAGCACCCCGTGCGCGACGTGTTCCGGCGGCAGTGCGCCGTTCATCAGCCCGACGAGATCGGCGACCTGCTGCGGAAAAATGTCGCCACGGTTGTACGCCCCCGCGGCGACGGCCTGCGCGGTGCGCATGTCGCCGCCCGGCGCGCGTCCGACGCCCAGATCGATCCGGTTCGGAAAGAGCGCCTCGAGCATCATGAACTGCTCGGCGAGCTTGAACGGGCTGTAGTACGGCAGCATGACGCCGCCGGAACCGAGCCGGATGCGCTTCGTCACGCTGCCGAGCCGCGCGAGCATCACTTCCGGACACGGGTTCGACACGCCGCGCAGGCCGTGATGTTCGGCGCACCAGTAGCGCGTGTAGCCGAGATCGTCGGCGAGTTGCGCGAGTTCGACGGTGGCGGCCACGGCGTCCGACACCGAATGCCCGTCGATGACCGGGGTTTGATCGAGCACGGAAAGTAATGTCATGGTTCCGCTCCGGTTCAGGGTGAATGCAGCGCGCGCCGCGTCAGCTTGCGTCAGGAGATGAGGCGCGTGTCCGGCAGACGCTTCGCGATTTCGGCGATCAATGCGCGCGCGAGCGTTGCCTTGTCGGCGCGCGGCAGCTTCGTCGCGCCTTTGGCTTCGAAGAGAACGACTTCGTTGTCGTCGAGACCGAAGGTCAGCGGGCCGAGATTGCCGATCAGCAACGGCACGTTCTTGCGCACGCGCTTTTCTTCGCCGTGTACGTCGAGGTTGCCGCTTTCCGCCGCGAAGCCGACGCAAAAGGGCGGATGCGGCAGCTTCGCCACCGATGCCAGGATGTCCGGATTTTCGATGAACGTGAACGTCGGCAAAGACCGGTCCGCGTTCTTCTTGATCTTGTGTTCGGCGACGTGATCGATGCGCCAGTCGGCCACCGCCGCGACGCCGATGAAGATGTCGTAATTGCCGACGGCGCGCATCACCGCGTCGTGCATCTGCTGCGCGGTCTGCACGTCCTCGCGGTACACGCCCCACGGCGTTTCCAGCGAAACCGGGCCGGCGACCAGATGGACGTCCGCGCCCGCCTGCTGCGCGGCGCGCGCGAGCGCGAAGCCCATCTTGCCGCTCGAACGGTTCGTGATGCCGCGCACGGGGTCGAGCGGCTCGAACGTCGGGCCGGCCGTCAGCAACACGCGGCGGCCCGCGAGAATTTTCGGTGTGAAGAATGACGCAATGGCTTCGTACGTGGCTTCGGGTTC
>CALFSF010000279.1 GCA_937917025.1 uncultured Paraburkholderia sp. | reverse complement strand
CATCGACACTGACTGGAGACCCTGCCTCATGGCCAGCTACAAGCAGTTGACTGCACAACTCGAAAAGCTCCACAAGGAAGTAGCCATCGCGCGCGAGAAGGAGATGGCGCAGGTCATTGCAGACATCAGGCTGCAGATCGAAGAGTTCGACATCACGGCTGAAGAACTCGGTTTCGCCAGCTCCGGCGCGAAGGGCACGAAGGCGAAGGGCCGCAAACCGGCGCTGCCAGCGCGCTATCGCAATCCAAAAACCGGCGAAACGTGGAGCGGACGTGGACGCTCACCAGGATGGCTCGCCGGCAAGAACCGCGACCGCTTCCTGATTGAAAGCTGATCACCCGTACGGCGCAGTACGTATCGCTGTTGTGCTTCGCGCGTACGCGGGGTGAGTTGCACCGCTTCCTCTCGTCCCGAAAACTCTCACCTTTGACGACCGGCTCGCGTCTGTCACCGCGGATAGAACGACGTATCGACGATGCGCGCGCCTCGCCTTGACAGGCGGCATTGCCGACACGCAATGCCGCTTCGCCCGATGATCGCGCGAAGTGAAAACGCTCTGCACGTGCTGCCCGGAACATCGAGCAAAGCCTTTCAGTAAAAGGCTCTCCGCCCGACACGATCATGCATGCCCCCCACCGACGATCGGCCCGCGAGCGACGCTGTCAGTGCGATATGGACGTGCGCATGTCTGTCATCATTGCCTGGCTGCACGCCTTCTCCAGTGAAGTGAAAACGCGTCGCGAACGCCTTCGCCGGGCAGGTCCCGAAAACCCTCACCTTTGGTGAAAAGCTGAACCGCGTCGCCGCATCCGCAATGTCCGTTTCGACCGTGTGGGCGCATGGGCGCCGGAAACAGGGCGCTCCACGCTGAACCAGGCCGGGCCCTGGCTGCCCGCCATCCAGCGGCCGGCGGCTGTCGGGCTGGACCGCACGCCCCGTTTCCCGACGCGGGCGCCCATGACGTGTATCATTCGTCCCGGCGCTGTTCCGTGCCGGGATTTCCCGTTTTTCGAGCGGTTTTCCCCACCTTCGCCGCCGCGTCTGGCACAGCCGGCGCACCAGCCAGCGCCGGCCGTACGCCGTGGCGCGCGCTCGAACCCCTACCGTGATTCCCAGCACCGATGTCAGTCTCCGAACTCAAACGCCGCCGCACCTTCGCGGTCATTTCCCACCCCGATGCGGGCAAGACCACGCTTACCGAAAAGCTGCTGCTGTTTTCGGGCGCGATCCAGATCGCGGGTACCGTGAAGGGCCGCAAGAGCAATCGTTACGCCACGTCGGACTGGATGGAGATCGAAAAGCAGCGCGGCATTTCGGTCGCGAGTTCGGTGATGCAGTTCGAGTACGGCGAAGCCGTCATCAACCTGCTCGACACGCCGGGCCACGAAGACTTCTCCGAAGACACCTACCGCGTGCTGACCGCGGTCGACGCCGCCGTGATGGTGATCGACGGTGCGAACGGCGTCGAGGCGCAGACGCTGAAGCTGCTCGAAGTGTGCCGCAGCCGCAAGACGCCGATCGTCACGTTCATCAACAAGCTCGACCGCGAGGTGCGCGAGCCGCTCGAACTGCTCGACGAAATCGAGCAGCATCTGGGCGTGGCGGCCGTGCCGTTCACGTGGCCGATCGGCATGGGCAAGGATTTCCAGGGCGTCTACGACATCCAGCGCGACCAGGTGCGCGTGTTCCGCGCCGGTCAGGACACGGCCGGCGGCGCAGTGGAAACGCTGCATAACCCTTCCGATGAGGAAGGCGAAAAGCGCTTCGGCCAGGCATGGACACGTGCGAAGGACGAAATCGAGCTGATCACCGGCGCGTCGCCGGAATTCGATCGCGAGGCGTTTCTCGCGGGCGGGCAGTCGCCGGTGCTGTTTGGCTCGGCGATCAACAACTTCGGCGTGAAGGAAATTCTCGACGCGCTCGTCGACCTCGCGCCGCCGCCTTCGATGCGCATGGCCGTGCAACGTCCGGTCATGCCGGACGAGCCGAAGTTCACGGGCGTCGTGTTCAAGGTTCAGGCCAACATGGACCCGGCGCACCGCGACCGGGTGGCGTTCATCCGCGTTTGCTCGGGGCATTTCGAGCGCGGCATGGCGCTGAAGGTGACGCGCTCGGGCAAGACGTTCCGCGCGAGCAATGTGGTGACGTTCCTGTCGCAGCGCCGCGAGACGGTCAGCGAAGCGTACGCCGGCGACATCATCGGCATTCCGAATCACGGCACGCTTTCGCTCGGCGATACGCTGACCGAAGGTGAGATGCTGCAGTTCGTCGGCCTGCCGTTTTTCGCGCCGGAAATTTTCCAGACGGTCGAAGTGGTCGATCCGATGCGCGCGAAGCAGCTTGGCGAGGCGCTCAAGCAGCTGGGCGAAGAGGGCGCGATCCAGGTCTTCCGTCCGGACCTGGGCGGCCTGACGATCCTGGGGGCGGTCGGCCAGCTGCAGTTCGAAGTGGTGTCGCACCGGCTGTCGACCGAATACAAGGTCGACGTGCGGATGGCGCCCGCGCGTTATCGCATGTCGCGCTGGGTGACGTGCGACGATCCGGCGGAACTGCGCCGCTTCACGGATTCCTACGCGGCGCGGATCGCGCTCGAGGCATCGAACGCGCCGACGTATCTTGCCTCGCACATCTCCGAGATCGAGGTCGCG
>CALFSF010000278.1 GCA_937917025.1 uncultured Paraburkholderia sp. | reverse complement strand
CGGCGTATTCGACGGCCTGCCGGTGCTCGACCTCGACTACGACGAAGATTCGCAATGCGACACCGACATGAACGTCGTGATGACAGGCGAAGGCGGCTTCGTCGAGATCCAGGGCACCGCCGAAGGCGTGCCGTTTTCGCGCGATGAAATGAATGCGCTGCTCGATCTCGCGCAAGGCGGCATCGAAACGCTGATCGCGAAACAGAAAGAAGCGCTGGGGTTGAAGAGTGAATGACCGGAAAACAGATGCTGGCACGCTCGCTTCATCGCTGAAGCAGGTTGTGCTTGCGTCGAACAATGCGGGCAAGCTGCGCGAATTCGCCGCGCTATTCGAAACCGTCGGCATCGAGCTGATTCCGCAAGGCCGCCTGAACGTGCCGGAAGCCGAAGAACCGCATCCGACGTTCGTTGAAAATGCGCTCACGAAGGCCCGGCACGCAGCGACACTCACCGGCCTGCCCGCGCTCGCCGACGACTCCGGTCTGTGCGTCGTCGCGTTGCGCGGCGCGCCGGGCGTGTATTCGGCGCGCTACGCGCAGCGCGCGGGCGGCGAGAAAAGCGATGCGGCGAACAATGCGCACCTCGTCGAGCAGCTGGCGGCCGAAAGCGACCGGCGCGCCTACTACTACTGCGTGCTCGCGCTCGTGCGTCACGCCGACGACCCGGAGCCGCTCATCGCCGAAGGCCGCTGGCATGGCGAGGTGCTCGACGCGCCGCGTGGTGCGAACGGCTTCGGTTACGACCCGTACTTCTTTTTACCGACGCTGGGCGCGACTGCGGCGGAACTCGCGCCAGCGGTCAAAAACGCGACGAGCCATCGCGCGATTGCGTTGCGGCATCTGCTGGCGCGTCTGTCGGAGGCGGCATGAGCGCGGCGTCCAGTCCAGGCGGCGGCATCGGTGAAATCGGTGTCAGCGTCATCAAGGCGTTCACGGCACCGGGCGGCATCCGTCTGACGTCGTTGCCGCCGCTCGCGCTGTACGTGCATTTCCCGTGGTGCGTGCGCAAGTGTCCGTATTGCGATTTCAACTCGCACGAGTGGAAAGGCGACGCGTTCCCCGAAAACGAATACCTCGACGCGTTGCGCACCGACCTCGAACTGGCGCTGCCGCTTGTCTGGGGGCGCCAGGTGCATACGGTGTTCATCGGCGGCGGCACGCCGAGCCTGCTGTCGGCGGCGGGGCTCGACCGGCTGCTGTCGGACGTGCGCGCGCTGCTGCCGCTCGACGCGGACGCCGAGATCACGCTCGAGGCGAACCCCGGCACGTTCGAAGCCGCGAAGTTCGCGCAGTTCCGCGCGAGCGGCGTGAACCGGCTGTCGGTCGGCATCCAGAGTTTCAACGAAGCGCATCTGAAGGCGCTCGGCCGGATTCACGATTCGACGCAGGCGCGCCGGGCGGTGGAAGTCGCCGCGACCACGTTCGACAACTTCAATCTCGACCTGATGTTCGGGCTGCCGCAGCAGACGCTCGCCGAATGTCAGACGGACATCGAGACGGCGCTGTCGTTCGCGCCGCCGCATCTGTCGCTGTACCACCTGACGCTCGAGCCGAACACGCTGTTCGCGAAGTTCCCGCCGCCGCTGCCCGACGACGATCAATCGGCCGACATGCAGGACTGGATTCACGAGCGCACGGCGGCCGCGGGTTACGAGCGCTACGAAGTATCGGCGTACGCGAAGCCGCATCGGCAGAGCAAACACAACCTGAACTACTGGCGTTTCGGCGACTATCTCGGCATCGGCGCGGGCGCGCACACGAAGCTGTCGTTCCCGAACCGGGTTCTGCGTCAGGCGCGCTACAAGCATCCGGCTACGTTCATCGAGCAGGCGAAAGCCGGCGCGCCGGTGCAGGAGGAGAACGAAGTCGGTCCGCGCGACCTGCCGTTCGAATTCATGCTGAACGCGCTGCGTCTGGTGGAGGGTTTTCCGGTGTACCGCTTCGTCGAGCGCACCGGACTTTCGATGACATCGATTGAACCGGCATTGCAGGAAGCGGAGAAACGCGGCCTTATCGTGCGCGATCACGAGAGGATTGCGCCGACCGCGCGCGGGCAGAACTTCCTCAATGATCTGCAGGCGCTGTTTCTGAAGGATGGGAGCTGATCGCCAGCGCGGGGTGGCCGCCGCGAGCCGGTTTCGGGTTACAATTCGCGGCCTGGAGGTGTGGCCGAGCGGTTTAAGGCACCGGTCTTGAAAACCGGCGAAGGAGCAATCCTTCCGTGAGTTCGAATCTCACCGCCTCCGCCAGATCATTAAATGAATACGGGCCCTTTTGGGCCCGTATTTCGTTTGTGGCCGATGAAGGAATCAGACGCCACTGCCGCGTCGCCAACCTGTGTTGCCAACCGTTGGCAGGCGCGGATATTCGTGCCATGCTAAATGCGTTTCCGGCGAAAGCCGGCTTGAGTCTGGCGCGTTAAACGTCGCACCAGCGGCCCGGATAAGCGATTCCAAGCTAGCCCGGGCGTCGATTCTTGAAGCCCCCATATGGGGGCTTTTTCTTGACCCTATGACATTGCCTTACTTCCCCAGTCGAGGGGAAATTCTGGTCTGCGACTTCAACACCGGTTTTCGAGAACCGGAAATGATCAAGAAGCGGCCTGTGATCGTAGTGTCTAAAAAAAGCAGCCACAGTCGTCGGCTCTGCACAGTGGTCCCTCTCTCAACGACATCGCCGGCGCCCGTCAAGGCGTGGCATCACGCTCTACCGCATGTAACGGTGCCTGGCTGGAAGACCGAAGCGACCATGTGGGCGAAGTGCGACATGCTCTCTACCGTGGGCTTCGAAAGACTCAATAAGCCCTACATCAAGTCGCGCAATAGTGGTCGCCGGTACGTTGAAGTAATTCTGGGCAATGGCGATCTAACCGCAATCGACACATGTATGCGCGCCTATTTAGGCCTGTGATCTGGCAGTTCCCGCACGTTCCCACGTCGCGCCCTCTCCGTTCGCCCCCGCACATCCCGTTCTTCCACTCATTGAAAACCCCCGCATATACGCTAGGATAAAAATACATCCTGCTCCCAAGCGTTCGCGCTTCATCCTGCGATGCCCATCCGCACGCGCCACTGGATGCCCCGTCGTTCCCGGCTCATGCCATTCGTCCGCATCGCCGCCTGGAGCCTTCTTGCCGTCACCGCCGCCTGCACGATCACGCCGCCGCAACGGCCGATGACCTACGTGCCGCCCGCCGCCATCAACAGCGTCACGCTCGACCAGTATCGCGCGAGCGTCGCAAGACGCATCCTCGAGCGCAACCCGTCGTACGTGCTGCGCGGCACGCCGCAGGCGATGTTGCGCTCGCTCGTCGTCGTTTCGTTTACCGTCGACCGGGATGGGCAGCTTGTCGGCGAATCGGTCTATCGCACGAACGGCGATGACGAAGCGGAAAACACCGCGCTCACGACACTGCGCCGCGCATCGCCGCTGCCGCAACCGCCGTCAAAACTGCTCGACACGCGCGGCCATCTCGAACTGATGGAAGACTGGCTCTTCAACGACGACGGCAAATTCCAGCTACGCACCTTCGCATCGCCACAGGCGCAAACGATCGACTGAAACGACCCGTTGCTTTCACGCCTTTCATTCAGCTTTCCGCACCCGGTTGCCGCGCGACACCGCTGCTCGTTATAATTTTTCGATACGCCCTGCCGGAGCCCTCCGGCGCCGCTTTCGCCGCGCGCTCATCCGCGTGCGCCGGGAAGCCTCACTGTGGCGTCGCCGCGCGATCCGCGCGCGCGCCCGGTCCGCATCGTCCGATGTCGCGCCGCCGCATACGCTGGCGCGCACCGGCGACGCAAGCTGCTGTATCGTTGCATGCGCAACATGACGCAACATGCCGCAACGTTACGCAACGGGTCGCGCGACAACGACAACCGCGTGCCTCGCGAGCGCATGCCGCACTGATTTCAAACAAAGACCCAGCCCGGCTCCGCGCTGTCGATGCGCGGAATGTGTTCCGCACACGGGACCGGGTCGCGACAACTCAACTGGAGACCCTGCATGTCCACCTCACCGCTTTCCGCGACTCCGCCTGATGTGGCCGGAAAGAACAGCACCTCGCGGGTGATCTTCGCGAGCTTCATCGGTACCGCGATCGAGTTCTACGACTTCTACGTCTATGCGACGGCCGCCGCGCTCGTCATCGGCCCGGTGTTCTTTCCGCACAGTTCAGCAACGGCGCAGGCGCTGTCGGCGTTCGTCACGTTCGGCATCGCGTTCGTCGCGCGGCCGATCGGCTCGTTCCTGTTCGGCCACTTCGGTGACCGCATCGGACGCAAGTCGACGCTCGTTGCATCGCTGCTCGTGATGGGTCTGTCGACGACGCTCATCGGCTTCGTGCCCGGCTACGATTCGATCGGCAGCCTCGCGCCGATCCTGCTGTGTCTCCTGCGCTTCGGGCAAGGCATTGGCCTCGGCGGCGAATGGGGTGGCGCGGCGCTCCTCGCCACCGAAAACGCGCCGGCCGGCAAACGCGGCTGGTTCGGCATGTTCCCGCAACTCGGGCCGTCGATCGGCTTTCTCGCTTCGAACGGCCTGTTCTTCGGCCTTGCACTGTCGCTGTCCGACGAGCAGTTCCGCAGCTGGGGCTGGCGCGTGCCGTTCCTCGTGAGCGCGGTGCTGGTCGCGATCGGCCTCTACGTGCGGCTGAAGATCGCGGAAACGCCGGCCTTCCAGGCGGCGATCGATCGCCAGGAACGCGTGCGCGTGCCGGTCGCGACGCTCATCTCGCAACACTGGCGCCCCACGATCCTCGGCGCGCTCGCAATGGTGGTGTGCTACACGCTCTTCTACAACGCGACGACGTTCTCGCTGTCGTACGGCGTCTCGACGCTGCACATTCCGCGGCAGACGTTCCTCGGCATGCTGTGCATCGCGGTCGTGTTCATGGCGCTCGCCACACCGCTTTCCGCATGGGCCGCCGACCGCTTCGGACGCAAGCCGGTTCTGATCGTCGGCATCCTCGCGGCGATCGTGTCCGGCTTCACGATGGCGCCGCTGCTCGGCAGCGGCTCGACGCCGCTCGTGCTGCTGTTCCTGATCATCGAACTGTTCCTGATGGGCGTCACGTTCGCGCCGATGGGCGCGCTGCTGCCGGAACTGTTTCCGACCAACGTGCGCTACACCGGCGCGGGCGTCTCGTACAACCTGGGCGGCATTCTCGGCGCCTCGGTGGCGCCGTACATCGCCCAGGTGCTCGCCGCGCACGGCGGCCTGACGTGGGTCGGCGCATACGTGTCGTGCGCGGCCGCGGTAAGCCTCGTCGGCGTGCTGTGCATGCGTGAGACGCGTCACACGCAGCTGATGTAAGCGGTGCGCAGGGCTCGCCGTTCACGTCCGAAAGGAACGCCGGGCCCTGTAGTCATGCACGGGAAAGTCCACCGGATCAGGTCGCGCTTTCCCTGACTTGCATGGGTGTCTGGCCTGCTTATACTGAACGGGAAGCGCTGATCGAAAGCGTACGGATCGGCGCCATGTCCCGCCCGTTCATCGGCCCGCACCGGGCCATGACGCCGAGGCGATGAGACCCACAGGAGTCGACGATGAACATTCACCTGCAAAACGCAGACGTCGTGATGATCATTGCTCTCGCGCTGCTCGGCGCGCTACTGCTCGCGGTCCGCTTCAAGCCGGCGACCTGGAAAGGCATTGTGCTCGAAGCCATCGCGGCGAACCTGGCTGCCATCGCGGCGGTCATCGCGTTCGAAATGCTGGTTGCCTGAAAAAAAGCCGCGCAATCCGCCGGAGCAGATGCGCGGCTTCCCCCACTCGCATCGACGGCGCGGCTGCGTATGTCGACGCGTCCCGTTACCGGTAGTAGTAACCACCGTGGTGATAGCCGCCGCCGTAGTAGCCAGGCGCCGGCACGACAACGCATCCGCCCAGTGCAGCAGCGAGGAATGCACCTGCGATCAGGGTCAGCGTCAAGCGTTTCACATTGTTCTCCCATCGAGTCAGTAAGTATTCGAGCGATCCCGAATGACTCGATTGAACACGACGGCGCCCCGCGCGACCGTTGCAATTTGTAAGGGGAGGTTAGCGCGGTGTTACACGCGCTGAAACAATGAAAGGCGCGAGCCTGGTGCCAGCGGGGCTACGCGGGTGCGACGCCCACGCCGTACGTACGAAAGCGCGACAGTTTTAACAGGCGTGTAATGATCGTGGCGATTTTCAGCGGGATTGCCGCTGCGCGTTCGTGACGCCGTGACGCGCCGGCGCGCGTCTCAGGCCGCCGCCACGGTGGCGTCGCCGGCCGCGGCGGCGTCCGGTTCGGTATGCACGTGCTCGATGGCGCGCAACACTTCATCGACAGGCGGCACGCTCTGTCCATCGCCGACGGAGATCGACCGGAACGGCGCTTTGACGCCGGAGTGCTCCGGCGAGGTAGACACGAAGATCATGACGACGCGCTTTTGCAACGCATGCGCGAGATGCACGAAACCCGTATCGACACCGACGACGAGCGAAGCCCGGACGATCATCCGCGCAATGCCGGTGACGTCCATCGGCGGCAGCAGCGACGCCTCGGGCACGAGCGCCGCGATCGCGCCCGCTTCGATGCGCTCGCGCGGCGACCCCCACGGCAGCTCGACCGCATAGCCACGCTCGATCAGGCTGCGTGCAATCGCGGCCCAATGCGTCGCGGGCAGCTTCTTCTCGTCCTTGGATGTGGCGTGAAACAGCATGGCCACCGGGGCTCCCCCGGACGCCCCGGTGGAACCGGTTGAAGCGGCCGCGGCCGGCACATGCAGATTGAAAACGGGCGGCCCCTCGACCGGAAAGCCGAGTGCATCGCCCACGCTGATGCGCATGCCATGCCACGCGTTGACGTCCGGACGCGGCGCGAGTCGGCCCGTATAGGCGAACGCGGCGCCCCGTTCGCCAAGGTCCGGCGCGCGATAGCCGAGACGGCGCGACGAGCGCGCCAGAAACGCGATGATGGCGCTCTTGTAGACGCCGTGGATGTCGATCACGACGTCGTAACGCTCGGCGCGCAGCTCGGCGATCGAAGCGGCGATCGAGCGGATATCCGCGAGGCTGCGGGCCTTCTTGAAGCGCCGCAACGGCGCGCATAGCACGCGGTCGATACCGGTATTCCAGCGGGCGATGTCGGCAAACATCTCGTCGACGGCCCAGTCGACCTTGACGCCGGGAAAAGCCCGTTTAATGTCCGCCACCACGGGTTGCGCCTCGACGACGTCGCCAAGCGAGGTGACCTTGACGATCAGGATGCGCTTCATCGTCAATGTGTCGCTTTTATCGGGGATCGATTCATTTCCGCTCTGTTTCCTGTTGAAAAGTGCATTCTACGGAAGTTGCACCCGCAATGCCGAATGTTGCGACAGGCTTGCTGTAACGAGACATTACCGCTCGCGGGCATCGAGAGCGTTCCGATACGCGCAGCTGGCGCGACGACTACACGCCGCCTGCTCGCGACGCGCCGTTATAATCCAGACTTTGCGTCGGCAAACCCCCATGCTCCGGGCACTCCCTCCCCTGACTTCCACCGTCATGCGACGCGCGCGGCGCCTGTGGCGCCAGTTCGGCATCTTCTGGCTCGGCGCGATCGCGGTGGGTCTCGTCGCAGTGCTTTACGCCCGGCTTATCGACTGGGGCTACGCGGCCTTCAACACGATGCAGCACCGGCACGTGTGGCTGCCGCTCCTCGTCACGCCGGCCGTGGCCGCGCTGTCCGTGTGGCTCACACGCCGGTTCTTTCGTGGCGCCGAGGGTAGCGGCATTCCACAGGTCATCGCCACCCTGCACACGAATACCGGCGAAACCGGCTCGCGCCTGCTCACCGTCCCGATTCTGCTTGGCAAGATCGCCGTATCGTTTCTGGCGATTCTCGGCGGCTTCACGATCGGCCGCGAAGGGCCGACCGTCCAGGTCGGCGCGGCGCTCATGTTCAACCTGCGGCGCTTCTACCCGCGCTCGAACAGGCACATCGAACGGCAACTGGTGCTGGCCGGCGCGGCGGCGGGTCTGTCGGCCGCGTTCAATACACCGCTCGCCGGGATCGTCTTCGCGATCGAGGAGCTCACCCGCAGCTTCGAGGCGCGCGCGAGCGGCGTGCTGATCACGGCGATCATCATCGCCGGGGTGATCGCGCTTGGGCTGAACGGCAACTACACGTACTTCGGCACGATCCAGATTGGCGCGCATTTCCCGGATCTGCTCGCGGTCGCGGTCGCGCTGACCGCCGTCGTGACCGGCATCGCGGGCGGCGTTTTCTGCTGGCTGCTGCTCAATACCGGACGCTGGATTCCCGCGCCGCTGCGCACGCTGCACGGCGAGCGGCCAGTCGCGTTCGCCGCCGTGTGCGGGCTCCTGATCGCGGTGATCGGGCTGATTTCGGGCGGCACGACGTTCGGTAGCGGTTACGCCGAAGCACGCGGCCTGCTGGACGGCACCGTCCATCTCTCGGTGTTCTATCCGCTGCTGAAGATGGCCTCGATGGTCGGCTCATATCTGCCGGGCATTCCGGGCGGCATCTTCGCGCCTTCGCTGTCGATCGGCGCGGGCTTCGGCAACGTGCTGCACATGGTGTTCGGCAGCATGGAACTGCAGATGCTGATCGCGCTTGCGATGGTCGGCTATCTCGCCGCGGTCACGCAATCGCCGATCACGGCCTTCGTCATCGTGATGGAGATGATCAACGGCCACGCACTGGTGATCTCGCTGATGGCGACCGCGCTGATCGCGAGCCGCGTGTCGCGCTTCTTCGCGCCGCCGCTCTACGAGACGCTCGCGCAACGCTATATGGCGCCGCTGCGGCAACCGGCGCCCGCGCCCGTCCCTGAAGTACCCGAGGTGATCATCGAGGACGAAGCGGGCGAGCAGGCAGCCGATACCACGCGTCAATAAACGACGATGCGCGCCGGCCGCGCATGCTGTAACGGACATGCCGCGACACCGGCGACGCCCAAAAAGAAAACAGCGGGGAGAACCACGAAAGGGCAAGGTAAAGACCCGACCCGGTTGACACGCCACGCCGCCCGGGAAATGGACCGCGCGCAGCGCCACAGAACCAGCATGCCAGCGAGGCCGAAGAAACAGGCCCGCCTTTTATCCTGCGATCAAGCCTGGGGAATCTCGATCTTTACTTCCAGCACTTCGAGGTCGTCCTGACGCTCGAGGCTCACGCGGATATCGTCGTCGGAAATCTTGACGTACTTCGAGATGACCGCGACGAGCTCGCGCTGCAGCGCCGGCAGATAATCCGCGGGCGCATGGCCCCCGGCGCGCTCGTGCGCGATGATCAGCTGCAGGCGCTCTTTCGCGACCGAAGCGGATCGCTTTTTCTCGCCCAGCAAAAACGTGAGAATCGACATGACGTGCGCTCCCCTTACTTGGTGCCGAAGAGGCGCTGCAACAGGCCCGGCTTCTGGTAATCGGTAAAGCGAAGCGACTTCTGTTCGCCGAGGAAACGCGACACCACGTCTTTATAGGCTTCCGCCACATCCGTACCGTCGAGGTGCACCGCCGGCAGACCCTGGTTCGACGCATGCAGCACGGCTTCCGATTCTGGAATCACGCCGATCAGGTCGATGCGCAGGATTTCCTGGATGTCGGTGAGCGACAGCATTTCGCCTTCGCTCACGCGCTTCGGGTTGTAGCGGGTGATGAGCAGATGTTCCTTGATCGGCTCGCTGCCTTCGATCGCGCGCTTCGTCTTCGACGACAGCATGCCGAGAATGCGGTCCGAGTCGCGCACCGACGACACTTCCGGGTTCGTCACGATCAGCGCTTCGTCGGCGAAGTGCATTGCGAGCAGCGCGCCCGATTCGATACCCGCCGGCGAATCGCAGACGATGTATTCGAAGTCCATCGCGATCAGATCGTTGATGATCTTCTCGACGCCTTCCATCGTGAGCGCGTCTTTATCGCGGGTCTGCGAGGCGGGCAGGATGAACAGGTTCTCGCACTTCTTGTCCTTGATGAGCGCCTGGTTCAGGTTCGCCTCACCCTGGATCACGTTGATGAGGTCGTACACCACGCGGCGCTCGCATCCCATGATCAGGTCGAGGTTACGCAGGCCGACGTCGAAGTCGATCACGACCGTCTTGCTGCCGCGCAGCGCGAGGGCGGATGCAAAACTCGCGCTCGTGGTCGTCTTGCCCACACCACCCTTGCCCGAAGTCACCACAATGATTTTTGCCATAACCCTTACCTTGTGTCCGTCAAATTCGTTCAGATTCTTGTGCAAGTCCGGCAGCGGCCCGGCTGGCCGTGCGCGATGAAAACGCGGCGCACGCGCCCGTTCGTCAGGTGAGCCGCAGCGGTTCGATCATCAGCTTTTCTTCGTCGAGCCGGATCTGCACCGGCTTGCCCAGCACGTCCGCGGGAAGCGGGTTCTCGGTCGTCCGGTAGATGCCCGCGATCGAGACGAGTTCCGGCTCGAGACACGTGCAGAAAATGCGCGCGTCGTGATTGCCCTGCACGCCGGCGAGTGCCCGGCCGCGCAGCGGCGCATAGATATGGATGTTGCCTTCCGCGATCACTTCCGCGCCGTAGCTCACGAGGCCCAGCACGACGAGATCGCCCTTCGCGTAGATCCGCTGGCCCGAGCGCAACGGCTTTTCGATCACCAGCGTCTGCGCCGAGGTCGCCACGCGCACCGGCTCCGCCGGTTGCGTGGCCGACGACGTTGCCGCGGCTTCGGCCGGCGTTTCTGCTGCGCCCGGCGCCGCCTGCGTATCGCTTGCGGCCTCGCTCGATGCTTCGCTGTCGGTCTTCGAAGCGGCACCGCGGCGGTCGCGCGCTTCGAGGAACGGCAGGCCCGCCCCGCTCGCCCACGTCTGCTGCGCGGCATCGGCGACGATGCCGACGGGGCGCATGCGCACGCTGTCGAGCAGTTGCGCGATGTCGGCGAGCGGCACGCGTTCTTCGGCGGCAAGCCGGCGCACGTCGATCGCGACGGTGTCGTTGGCGAAGAATTCCGGAGTCGCCTCGAAGCGCCGGGTCAGCTCGGCACGGATTGCGTCGAGGTCGGTTGTCTTGACCACGAACAGCAGCGTGTCGACAGAACCACTGCGCAGTTCAAAAAAAGGCGATTTCCTGGGCGGCATGGCGTTCGGTAAAAAATTTTGCGTATTTTACAGGCGTCCACGCGCACAGCCAGGTTTTTTGGCGATAAAGGACGCGAGACGGGAGAAAAAAAGACGCAGCGAACGCCGCAGCGACGGGGATGAAGCCTGAACGGCGGCGCCCGGCAGCACCACCGGACACATCATGGCGCCGGAGGCTCCACGGCCGGCGCCACGTGACGCACCAGCAGGGTTTCCCACGCGTCGCCCGTACGGATATGCTCGCCGGTCGGACCGAAGCCAAGGCGCTCGTAAAAACGCATGGCGGTACGGTTCGCGTCGGCCACCCATGCATAGACTTCCCGCGCGCCCTGGTTCGCGAGCCATTCGCTCGCGGTATTCACGAGCAGCTCGCCGCCACGCAGATGCCGTACGGCGGGCGCCACCCACAACTCGCTCACGAACGCGCGATGCAGCGCCGATTCCTCGAAACACGCGCCGATCAGACCGGCCGGATGGCCTTCCGTATAGAGAATGAAGGAAGTGGCCTCGTCGGAGCCTGCGTGGCGGGCCGCCGTGGCATCGAACGAGGTGGCGTCGACGAGGAGTGCGTCTTCGAGCGTTTCGCCAAATGCGTAGGGTGCCTCACGCAGCGAGGCCGTGCGAAGCTCGCGGAAAACGGCGCCCTGATCGGCAGCAATACGGCGAACGGTCAATGACGGACTCATGCAGACGAAAACCCCTTGAAGCGCTAACGCGTAGCTTTAACCGAACCGGCGCGCGAGTCAAATCCTTATTTTCACGACGCGTGCGGCCGGTGACGCAAATCCAGGCACGCAGCGGCGGTTCAGGGCGCCTCGTAAGCGCCCGTGCCATCCGGCCAGGGCGTCAGCAGTTCGAACCCGTCGTCGGTGACGGCGATCATGTGCTCCCATTGCGCCGACAGCGAGCGGTCCTTCGTGACCACGGTCCAGCCGTCGCGCATGACGGTGGTGCCGGCGCGGCCCGCGTTGACCATCGGCTCGATCGTGAACACCATGCCCGGCTTCAGGCGCGTGCCCTGCCCCGGCTGGCCGTAGTGCAGCACCTGCGGATCTTCGTGATAGACCTTGCCGATGCCGTGACCGCAGTAATCGCGCACGATCGAGAAGCCCTTGCGTTGCGCGGTCTGCTGGATCGCGTGACCGACGTCGCCGAGCGTCGCGCCCGGCTTCACCTGACGAATCCCCGCGATCATCGCTTCATAGGTGGTGTCGATCAGTTCGCGCGCGACCGGGCTCGGTTCGCCCACGCAGTACATGCGGCTCGTGTCGCCGAAATAGCCGTCCTTGATGATGGCGACGTCGATGTTGACGATGTCGCCGTCTTTCAGCACTTCGCCGCGGTCTGGAATCCCGTGGCACACGACCGAATTGACCGACGTGCAGACCGTCTTCGGAAAACCCATGTAGCCGATGTTAGCGGGGATGACCTTCAGCGTGTTGACGATGAAGTCGTTGCACAGCGCGTCGAGATGATCCGTCGACACGCCGGCCTTCACGTGTTCGCCGATCATCGCGAGCACATCCGCCGCGAGACGGCCTGAAATGCGCAGACGGGCGATGTCGTCAGGAGTCTTGTAAGTGATGGCCATATCGTGTGCGCGTGTTCCGTTCAATGCAGGACAGCGTGTACGTCATGAACCTGCGCGTTGCGCCGCGCTCGCGGCGCCGTCGCAACCGGCAGACCTGACCTGAAAACACCGCCGCCCAGGTTGTCGATCGGACAATTGTACAGAGGATGCGCATTTCGCATCCGGCGCGACCGTGTCGCGACGCCACGCATGGCCGGTACTACACCGGACAAACGCGCATTCAATCAGGTATCCGGAGTATTCATTTACAAGGTGTGCGCATAACGGGATCGACCGGGGCGCTCACGTATTCACCACGGCACACCTTCCGTCAAGGTGCTTGCGAACGCCGCCCGTCAACGCGATGCGCGCCGGCTGCGGCGCCTGAATAGCGCTTACATCCGCGCGAGCTTCTCCAGCGCGCGCTGCCATACCTGCTGCGTGCGCAAGCCGGTAAGTTCGCGCCAGTCCGCGTCGGCGGGATAGAAATGTTCGAGCATCGCGGCCTTGATCCGGCGGCCGGTTGCGTCGAGCGGATCGCCGTGCAGATGCAGCCAGTGGTCGTCGCGCAGGATCGCGTGACCGGCGTGCCCATCGTAGGTCCCGCACTCGATGACGAACTGCATCAGGTGCACGTCGTGCAGCTGGTCGAGCAGCGCCTGCGACGTGTAGCCCGTCGCGGTCGCCGCGACGCCGGTGTCGGACGTGGCGTCGGCGGCGGTGATGATCGTGTGCAGCCACGGGCCGTAGACCGATTGCGCGGTCGCGTGCGCAGGGTAGCTGCGCTCCGCGATCGTCATCAGCAGCGGATAGCCGAACGGGCCCGCACCCGTGTGCAGGTCGAAGCTCATCGCCGTGCGCGCGCCCGCGACGTGTTCGGCCATGATCGCGCGCACCGTGCGGTTGGTCCACGTGGCCGACTTGCCGCCGAAGAAGAGACCATTGCCATGCACGTATTGCCCGGCTTCGACGATGTTCATCATCGGCGTGTGGCCGAGATTGCGCGCGTGCGTGGCGAACAGTTCGTCCGCGGCGCGACGGCCCGGACCATCGAGATCCTTCGCCAGATAGATTTCATGCAACGTTTCGTATGCGGCGTTGGCCGGCAGCGGGCCGTCGAAGTCGACGTAGTTGCGGTTCACGTCGACGTTGTCTTCGTTCACGCGGCGCATCCACGCCGTGCCCCACGGATTGACGAGATGCACGAGCACCACCGACACATCCTTCGGCAGATCACGGCCGCGCAGATCGCGCAGCAGACGGATCTGGCATTCGGAGCCGTAATAGCCCTCGATGCCGTGCGTGCCCGAAATCGCGACGAGGCGATTCGGCGCGCTGCGATCGCCGAGCACCGCGACATCGGTGGCGAGCGCTTCGCCGCGCGGTCCCTTCAGCGGATGCGGATAGTCGAAGTGTTCGCCGCCCGCGTCGGCGACCGCCTGCACAAACCGCTGGCGCTGGTCCTCGTAACAGGGGGATTCGATGAAAGCAGAAGTCATGACAGGTCCCGAAACGTAGGCGAAAACGAAATGATGCCGCGCGCGGCGGATGAAAGCGAGCGTTTGTGGGCCGTCGCCCTGCGTTGCCGGTATGTTGAGATTTTGGACGGCGCGGCTGGCTGCTGAGTGGCGTGAGCGGCCTGAGTGGCTAATGCCCGTCGATCGCCGGATCCGGCGGCACTCCCGCCGCTAGTCTGCCGCCGGCCAGGGCAGCCGTTCGAGCGACCAGTCCAGTTCGACGCCCACGACGCAGCGTCCCTGCTCCGTCGGCACCGCGATGGTCACGGCGATGCACGGCCGGCCGCTCGCGAGCGAGAGATACGGGCTGCTCGTCACCGGCACGCCCGGGCGCAGCACCGCGTTCCTGAAATACGGCCGATGATCCCACCGCGCATCGCGCGGATTCGCGACCGGCTGCAACGAATCGCCTGCTTTCACCGACGCCACGCCGCTCACCTCGAGCCCGATCTGACGGCCGCTTTCGTCGAGAATGAAGCAGCTGATGCACAGCTCGAGCGTCGCGAGCGGCGCGAATGCCTCTTCGAGCGGCACGCCGCCCGAGTACGCCTGCGCCGCAAGATCGAGCGCAAGACGATACGGATGCAACTCCAGTTCGAACCGCGCGTGCTGATGCGCACGACCCTCGGCGAGCACGTCGAACGCGTGATCGATGCGGCGGTTCACCGGCTCCGGTGGCGTGATCGTCGCGGCAGGCCGGCCGAGCAGATAGCCCTGCGCGAAGTCCACGTTCGATTCGACGGCGAGAATCAGTTCGTCCGTCGTCTCCACGCCTTCGACGACAACCAGCATGCCCGCCTGATGCAGCAGCGAAACCAGTTTCGGCAGGATGGGCTGCTGCGCGCCGGGGCTCGTCGCGCGGATCAGTTCGCCATCGAGCTTCACGAGGTCAGGGCGGATCTGGAACAGGCGGTCCAGATTCGAGTGCCCAGCGCCGAAATCGTCGACCGCGATCAGAAAGCCGTGTTCGCGATACTGCGCCGCCGCGCGCGACAGATCGTCGACGCTGCCGCCGTGCGACTCCAGCAGTTCCAGCACGACGCGCTCCGGGCTCAGCCCGACCGAGCGCGTAATGTCCGCGAGTTGATCCGCGTAGCCTTGCGCGACGAACGAAACAGGCAGGATATTGAGGAACACCCACGCGTCGTCGGGGATCACGCGTGCGGCGTTCGCAAGATGCAGCGCATGACTCGTCCGGTCCAGCTCGCTCTCGCTGGTGAACGGTTTGGGCGCGAACAGGATGGCCGGTGCAATGACCGAACCGTCGTCGCGCTCGCCGCGCAGCAGCGCCTCGAAGCCGACCTGCTTCTGATGCGAAAGACTGTAGAGCGGCTGGAAATGCGACGTCAGGTAGTGATCGTCCCACGGCTGACGGACCGGTTCACGCGGCGACGCCCCGGTTGCGTGCGCGTCGCTGGCGCGCGACTGAAGCGCCCGGAGCCGCGCGGCTTCATCCGGGGGGGCCCGTTCGGCGCACACGCGATTGCGGCCCGAATGCTTGGCGCGCAGCAGCGCTTCGTCGGCGCGATCGAGCAGCGACATGATGCCTTCGCCCGCGCGATATTCCGCGACGCCGAAACTTGCCGTCAACGCGCGGTCGGGGCGTGCGATGCCCGAGATCGCGACGCGCAGCGTCTCGGCGAAGCCGACCGCGCTGCTCAACCCGCCGCGCCGCAGCAACGCGAACTCCTCGCCACCGATGCGGCTAACGTTGTCGTCCGCGCCGGTCTGCGCTTTCAGGATCTGCGCAACTTCATGGAGCATCTGGTCGCCGACCGCGTGACCGAAGCGGTCGTTCAGCGACT